>JAQWFD010000041.1 GCA_028704555.1 Desulfobacterales bacterium | reverse complement strand
ACCGATCTGAGCATGGAACAAAAACAGCAGTCATGGGAACTGATTGAACAGTTCCTGGATTAAAAACCGGAGAGATGTGTTACCCTCTTTTCATGATTTTGTTCGAATTTTTATTGTCCTATTACAAATAATTCTTTCTGAATAGGCTAATCCCATACTGTGTTAAAATCCCGCCAAATAGCGTACAACCCTATTAAAGCTGGCTTTCAGTCTGTATGCTAAAAATTAAACGGTCTTAAAATGTTAGCTTTTATTAGCCTTTTTGGGTTTGGTTTCAATTTTAAAAAAACCGATATTCACCATTAAATCAATCTGCTACGATATTTTACACGTCTATAATCTAAACAATATCCAAACATTTTAAACGGTTTTGGCCTTCGAAAATGTTTCATTTTGTTGTAGCAGTCCGGCATCCTGCTGCCACTTTCAAATTTGGGTTGGTTTTAATTTTAAAAAAACCGATATTTAACGTAAAATCAATATGTTGCGGATATTTGCATATCTGAAAACCACCCCAAAACCAACTCTTTTATGGCACCGCTGCCATTTTCAAAAAGTTAACTATTGTTAACTGAAAGGCCGCCTCAAATTTAAGATTTTATTAGGTTCGCACTTTTCAGAACTGAACTATTCTGAACTCCTGATCCTCGGGTTTTGCCTTTCAAAAACTCTATTATTCTCTATCTGTTTTAAAGCCAGATATAACCCTTTCACATTGTTATATTACGGTTATGTTATCAAGAGTAGATAACCCCTTAATTTATAACCCATTTTTAAACCCTGTAACTACACGAATTTCGCGCCTTGCCTATCCGCATATGGCGAAAGTTCCAGGAAGGACCCAAAGGCCAACGATCTCTGCATGAACCTTCACACCCCTTTCCGCATACATCCGATGATTTCCTCCCGTATGGTTTTAGCCAGCCCATTGTATTGTGCATGAATCTCTCCTTTAACGGCCTGCCTCCATGATAGGGATGGGTTTGAATCAAAAGCGGCATCAATCCATTGTCGTGATTCATCCAGATTGAATTTGCTTTTGACCCTCTTTGCGATAGTTGTTTTAACGGCATCCAGATCAAGAAGCTGAATGATTTCAGACTGAATTAGGTCCTCCACTGTATCTGAATAAATATTATCGGCTAATCGCGGAAGTTCTTCTTTTGCAGGAATCACTTTGCCACAAGCTACAGCCTCCTGGAGTTTACGCTCAATGTATTCCGGTCTTTGGGAGACTGGCATTGCATTGATCTCAACACGCTCACAGGCCCATGAATTTTTGCCTTTTTTTTCTCCGATGAAATACTCTCGCTCGATAGCATTAAGCACCAAACTTTGAGGAAGGCTTTTCTTCCTGGTAAAGGTTTCCGTCTGCAATCCCATTTCAATGGCCTCGGATAGGAAAAATCCTAAATCATGAACCTGAACGCTATAACCCGGCATCCTCTCGGTTTCCTCGGCAATTGTCCTTGCTATATTGTATCCGTGGGGATCTGCATCGTGCCATACAAAAATTTGATAGTCCTGCTCCTTATCGGCATTTTCCAGCAGCACCCGGATAGCTTCGGAAGCATAACCCTCAGCCGATATTACGGCCATATCGTA
Organism: Desulfobacterales bacterium; assembly: GCA_028704555.1. Classification (NCBI taxonomy): domain Bacteria; kingdom Pseudomonadati; phylum Thermodesulfobacteriota; class Desulfobacteria; order Desulfobacterales; species Desulfobacterales bacterium. The sequence continues at coordinate 34,925 of JAQWFD010000041.1, read as the reverse complement.
TCTTTCCGGCAAACCTGAATCACAGAGGATTTGAGCAACTCCCGATTTTTCAATGTAGAGGATCTTGTTATACAGCCAGGAAGGGAAATCATACGATTCGACTTCTTTGGTTCCCAATTGGAGTTCACGCCCTGAATGGGGTTCATACAGGACACCCCTCGGCTTGTAGTATAAACGTCTGAGTTTGTTGATCCCTCTGCGATATTTGGGAAGTATGGTTTGCGAAAAATAATTATATTCCAAAGATTTAGAGGTGTATTTCTGGATCAGTGGCCTGATCTCATAATACAGATCCCTCACGGATATATCATTTGACCCGTTATTGGTGCCTGAATTATATGCATCGCATAAACAGAAGCGGACAACATCAACCAATGAAGGCTCTATCGGTTTCGACTGTACCCGCCTCGCCTGCTCCCGTTGTGCTTTGGCAGCATCCCGCTCTCTTTGTTTGGCTTCCCTGCTAATGGTCCTGCAAGCTGTCCACAATGCTTTGCCGATTTCAACGGACACCTTGGAGGGGATAGTTACCCTGGTCTTTCCCCGGTCTTTGAAGGTCAATGAAGGACAAATCAAATGGACTGCCTTTGCATAAGAGCGATCATATTTCGGCTCGGAAACCACCTTTGCGCTATTGAAAAAATTCTTTATCCCATAAGCAGCGTAACCATCCAGGTCAGCACAAGGAATGCTCGTATCACTCAATGGGTCCTCAAAGGTGGGTGAAAAATTGATTCCGCAAAAACAGGCATCACAGGCGTTTACCGTCTCGGCAACCCCAACCTCAAAGATATACGGGCTTCCATCCACAATACAGGAAACCTTTTTGTACCAATACCGCTTGACCCCATACAGCCTTTCAAAAACAGTCTGGAAGTGTTCCTTCCCAATAACCCCCAATGATTTTGAAGAAACAGGTTTCGCCTCCAGCTGCATAGATTCCAGCAATACGGGGATAGAATCCTGATCGTTCTCAAAATCATTCAGGCGGTTGATCTCCGGCAATGATTGACAAATTTTTTTCGCCTTTACATTGCTGGTCAACCCCTGGAACTGACGGACAAAATCACGCAAGGTCAAATCAATGCCATCTTTTTTTGACAATGAAATATGAGAAAAGATTAGTCTGGATAGGGCTTGCTGATCATACCAATGAGGGCTTGTCTTATCCGTCGGCAAGAATTTTTTCCAGCCACCAGGATAACGTACAGTCGGTTGGTAAAAATTTGCATTTTCCGATGTTTTGGATTTAGCTTGCAAAGTATTGTCCGCTTGTTTGGTTTTTTCTAAAAATTTTACCAGAGCATGCGGATTAAAAATCGAAAAAGCCGTGGCCCAATGTTCAGGATCAAAGTTCTGCCCCGACATCGGCAAGGTTACGGTGATCTGCGTTCCCTCCAGAATATCGTTGGGGATCTGTTGCTTTTCGTGGTCAGAATGAAGTTCTCCGGCTGGGTCAACCCAACAGTGGATGACATGCTCAACACCCCGCGTTTGTATCCTGACAGGATGGTCACTGCCCAAAGCAAACGGCATTCCGATAATGGTTTTCAGCGCGTTCCCCTGTGCGCCCCGTGTTGGGGATCTGTAAGCCGCCTTGTCAGAAGTTCTGGTCCGGAAGTTCAATATCCGGTCGATGATTGCAGAATCAAGACCTAGGCCATTATCGCTTACAATCAAACGTATATCACGATCTATATATTCGGCCTGTATGTCGATCTCAGGCCCTTTGCCGGCTGCCTCGCATGCATCCAGCGCGTTATCCAGAAGCTCTTTGAGTGCAACGGTGGCAAAACAACATGCATCCTGCCCGGTCATCAGTGTCAATTCGGCTGCATCAAAATATTCGATTGTTCTGGAGGTCTCGAACGTGGTCCGTTTTAATGCTGTTGTCATAAATGTTTTGGTCCTTTCCGAATTTTCCCTAACATGCCAAGCAACTCTCCCGGTCCGGTATCGGAAAGCCCTGCTCGAATCCTCGCGGAACACAACAGGCCACCATAAGAAGAATTTACATGGCAATGATTTGAAATCCTGATTTTCATTTTTCCCTTTGCTGCTTTCCCCTCGTCAACTTGAGGAGCATGGTATACATGTTAATACACGCGTTAACGGGGGGCACCCCCTAAAACGGCAAACTAAGCGGAAAAGCTCAGCAACAAAGGCATCGGGCAAAATATCATCATTTCAGGGTGTCCATTGCTGACACGTGTGTCTTTCTTGGGGGTGTCCCTCGTTGACACGTGTGTGGGTGTCCCACGTTGACACGTGTTGTAATTTTGCTTTCTGTTTGGCAATTATCCCAGCTCCTGCCGCTTGGAACCCTCTTGTAACATCTTTTTTTCGGACTCTGATAGCTGGAGCCCCGGGTCGCCATTTAATAAAATCATCCTCAAGAGAGTATTGGTTTTTATCCTTATCAAAGGCGCCGCCCTGATGGGAAACGCTGATGAACCCCTTTGCCAAGAGTTCATCAAAAGCTCGTGTGGCACGGGCTTGCGATATGTGGCGCGCGCATAGTTCCTTATAGGTCAAAGTGAATCGGTTCCCGTCAGTTCTTACAAGCTTTTTTATGCCTTTTCTATCTTTACGTTTACCAAATTGCCGCTTTCCCAGAAGCAAAATAAGGACTTGCGCAGAACAGCTTGAAACCGTTTTTGATGAACCCTTTTGCCCCAACGATAGAAACGCAGGAGATAAAAATATCCTTGCCTCAAAAAAGGTTCCAGAACCATATCCATTTTTTGACATAACTTACCCTTTTGATCGAAATTAACCCTTTGGGATGATTTCGCCGCTGTATTTGATCCCGTGCTCCTGCATCGCTGCTCTGAAGGAGAGAATAATTTTGCTGCTGTCAATCACTGCCATAAACTTATGCCGCCCCATTCAGATTCCTGAGCCGCGCTGCTTCCCGACCCTGTTCTTTTTTAGCTGTTTCAGCCATTTTTTCCCACTCGTCAAGATCCACGAACAATTTACCCGCCACCTTTACTAAAAGATTTGGATATTTCTTTTTGGAATGCCATTTGTAGGCAGAATGAATTGAAAATGGGAGGGTGCCATGATTTGATGCCTGTTTAGCCTCGATAAGGTTCATACTTTTGTATCTCCGTGTTTTATTATTCCGTTCGTTTTATGAAATTGTACGTGATAATAAGATACGGTAGTTAGCGAGTCAAGCGAATATATAAATTATTTCGGTTGGTTCTGATATTTCGATACGTAGCGAATTAATAAAAATTAGCGAAATACAAAAGTATATGGTTTTTTTACAGAGAAACGGGGATTGAATAAAGTGGGGGAGGGGGCTACTCCTTGAGTGGTTTTTTTTGATTTGCTGTCCTGCAAATATCTGAGCAAAATCGTTTCCGGCCTTTTCGTTGAACTACATAAAACTTACCGCAATAATCGCAGAAACCGTAATAATCTTGGCCTCCAAGCAACAAAAAATCAAAGAATATACGAGAGAGCATTATATCTAATGGAAAATGTTCAGAAGGATCGCTGCCACGAAAGGGATGAGTGAAAACATAAGCAATTTGTTTTTTAAGTCTTCCATCTTTTTGTTTCAAAAATGTTTCAGATTGCTGACTGTATTTGGCAATTAAATATTCAACGGTTCTATTGCTATAACAAAGTCCAAGTCCACTTCCGTTGGGTTTGTCAGGGATGTTATGCTTACCCTCTTGTATTTTTGGTATTACTTGATCCCAAAGGAGATCAGATTTATTTATTTCTTCGAATAGAACTATCACATTGAGTCGAAATAATAACAATTGTCTCCATTCAAGCCATCTGTCCAAAAGAATTGTTTTCGAAAAATCTATACCTTTTTTTAAACCAGACTCATAACTTTTAGAACCGATGCGTTTTATAGTGTCAAGTTTTGTCTCATTATTGTCTTTCTTTTCCTTCAAAGATCGCTTGAGTGCTTCGATAAAATTTTCGTTGTTTTGAGGTTTAACTAAATCAATATCCTTTAAAAACCCATTGTTCGGGTTAACTTCATACTCCGCGCTCAATAGGACAACAGCCTCTCGCGCCAATTCAAGAAATTGCCAAGGTCGAATATCATCATCAAGAAATTTTTCCAGCCATTTCCCAAGGGAAATCATTTTTACAAAGTCAGGATTAGCCATTTCGCTTTTCCTCCAATTTTATAACTTGTGCTTGCTTGTTCGGGGTGAGTAAATCATCGGAAATGTTTACAGCATCACGTAAGGCTTTGTCCGAAAGATGAGCGTATCTTTGAGTGGTGCTTGCGTCTTTATGGCTCAACAGCGTTTGAACCGTGTACAGATCAATTCCTGAGCTGACAAGGGCACTTGCGAAATGATGCCTCAACCCGTGAAACCTGAAATCATCAGGTAGTTCAGCTGCTTTTTTTATTCGTTGCCACGGACCTTTGAAATCGGTTCGCTTGCCTCCGTTTTTCCCATAAAATATCCATTCTGTTTCATAGTCTTTGGGTACATCGTGCAACACAGCAACCGCCTTCAGAGACAAAGGCAAAGTTTGATCCTGCTGACCTTTCGGATCTCTCAAAGTGACCGTTTTTCGGACAAGATCAACATCGGACCACTTCAGCTTCATCAGTTCACCGCGTCGGAGACCTGTACGTATTGCAAAATTTACAATAGAAACTGTCATCTTATTTGACCACGTTTCCAAGGTAGCCATCAGACGCGATAATTCTTGATCCGATAAAAATTCCGTTTTTTTGTTGTTTAGCTTTGGTTTCTTAACTTTCCTGCAGGGATTAGCACCGGCATATAGCCCCCACTTTTCCGCTAAAGAATAAAGCCTGGACAAAAGAACAACCTGATGCTTAATTGTGGCTGCTGCATAGCTTTTATTCCCGGCCCTTTTAGTTTTTTTCATTGTCAGCATCAGTTTCTCAATATCGAAAGGGGAAATGTCATCAAGTTGTTTGTCACCGAATAAGGGCTCAAGGTGTTTTTGATAATAATATTTTTCGGTACGCCATGATTTTTTGTTTTCAATTGCCCATGGGCTATATTTCCTCCAGACATTGTTCAGCGTCGGGGCTGGCTTTTTTTGCTCGAGATTAAATGTCTTTTTGGCAATTTGTACCTTTAAAGTGCTTTCAATTTCTCGGGCAAGTTCAAGATTTGTGGCTGTCCGGGTTACCCTTCGCCCATTATATCGCACAATGATTTTATACGTCTTGCCTTTTTTAGGAATGGGGGAACCACATTTGGGGCATTTTTTTGCCGATAGTTTCATCTCTGTTTTGCAATTCCTACACCGGATGTTAATAGCCATGACTCGTTACCTCATTCTATTTTTGGGGTGACTATAGGGTGACATAAGGGTGACATCTCCATACTGATACGGTAATGCTTGTACAAAGCGAATAAACGAATAGTATTTGAATTTACAACGAAAGTCAAGGCTATACAAAAAAATATAACTGTTTTAAAACAGACTACGAATCCGTAGGTCGCGTGTTCGAATCACGCCGGGCGCACCATCATAAAAATAAAGGGGTTACGGAATATTTTTCGTAGCCCCTTTTGTCTTGCATTTTTTCTGAAAATACCCACCCCTTCTTTCAATATTTTAAGGTGCTTGCTGACAGTTGACTGGGCCAAACCCGGGGCTTCCTGATTTATCACACACCGCACCCTGCGCTTGAGGGGGCGGGAGCGTTGTTTCTTTGTTCCCGGGCTGTTTTCAGAATGGCTGGCATACGGGGAAAAAAATTCGAATTAATGAGCCTCCGGTAAGGAGGCTTTTTTTTGTCCGGCAAAGCCGGAGCCCCGTCCGTTTGAAAGGAATCCGAGATGATTTTTTCGTTTCACCCTGCTCGATGTTATGATTCGGATCAATTTTATCTGTGAAGCATTATTGCTTTCATTACGATAATTTGGTAGAAATATTCGATTATAGAATACACGATGTTACGATAATATATTTTCAATATTAAAGGCGTATAAGGAATATCCGATGTCTCAAGAGCATACCATCAAAACGTTTGTCAAAGAAAAAAAGACGCTTCTGATTATTATCGCGGTCGTTCTGTTTCTGCTGGAGCTGGAAATTTTTGCCGTGGCGGTGGTGAAATCCGGACGTAAAGCCTGGTTGCAGGTTACCGATCAGCATGGGGACATTGTGCATGAAGCGGAAGGTTATTCGCTTAGTAATTTTGACAGGGAAAATTTTGAAAAAGCATTCGGATCGCTTAAAAATTATCAGGTGAGACTGATTACAAAGGAATTTCCGTTTCCCTTCAGGGCCTGGTTTGTGGCCGCGATAGGTATTCCGGTTGGTGTTATTTTGTTGTTCTGTTTTATTGTGAAAGCCTATTTAACGGTTATGTACGGAGAAGAAAAGAAAAAAGAAACAAAAGATTTGCCGGAGAAAGAATATGAATCGGGTTTCGAAAAACTGGTGGGCAAAATCAGCAGCCTGAACATATTCGTAATCGGCGCTCTGGTGCTGATCGCTGTTGTTGCTTACTGGGTTATTCCAAACGTCATTACTTATATCGGTAAAATCGGTATAGAGACATTTATGCGGCATAAATGGGTTTTTCTCGGTATCGCGGTCGTTCTGTTGGCCATTGTCATCTGGATTGTTTATCTGAGATATCTTCTCGCAAAAAAAACGATTGAAACCCAGGCGGAGGTCAATAAATTCCGACTGGAGCTGGAAATGATCAAAAGTGGTGAAATGCCCGCCCGGATTGAATATAAGCAAGGCGATGAATCCGGAGAACCTCAACTGGTCGGCTGGCATGAAACCGACGAGGATCAGCCGGATTACAAGGAAGGGGAGAATAACGGGAAAAATTGAGCCCAATGCCCTGATCAACGCAGACAGATTTAAAATGGATTGTGAGACGCCTGATGAGAATTATTACAACTCATAAGAATACCGATTTTGATGCCCTGGCTTCTGTGGTCGCTGCAACTATTCTGTATCCGGATGCACTTCCGGTTCTTCCTAATATCATCAATCCAAATGTCAAAGCGTTTCTGTCGATTCACAAGGACATGTTCAATTTATACTCGCCCGATGAGATCGACCCGGATAAGGTGACCAGCTTGATTATTGTGGATGCAAACAGCTGGTCCCGTCTGGAAAAGATGGAGCCTTTAAAAAAACGGGATGACCTTGAAATTATATTGTGGGACCACCATCTGAAGAATACCGATATAACTCCCACCTGGATATGTCAGGAAGAAATTGGCGCTAATATCACGTTAATGATCCGACAGCTTAAAGCGCAACATAAAGTTTTGACCCCGATGCAGGCAACCCTGTTTCTCACCGGATTATATGAAGATACCGGGAACCTGACATTTTCGTCTTCAAAGGCCGAAGATGCCTCCGCTGCAGCGTATCTTCTTCATAACAAAGCGGATTTAAAGATTTTGAACTCCCTGCTCCGCCCGGTATATGGAGAAAAACAAAAACAGATATTATTTGAAATGCTGAAAAATGAGGGGCGCACCCGGATCAATGGATACAATATCGCCTTTAACCGGGTCGATATTAGCGGTCATGTGGGGAATCTGTCTCTGGTGGTGCAAATGTATAAGGAGATTTTAAATGTGGATGCCGCCTTCGGGATTTTTAACATAACCGACCAAGACAAATGTTTTGTTATCGGGCGAAGTGACAGCGAAAACATCAATGTGGGCGCCATCATGAGGCGCATGGGCGGTGGCGGGCATCCGGGTGCCGGCTCAGCCATGCTGAAGAATGTAAGCCCTGATGCAGTTCAGAAAAAAATTTTTTCCTTCATCGAAGGTGAGCAGAAGCCCTCGCTTCAGGTATCGGATCTTATGACCTGTCCGGTCTATTCGGTAAACTCCGGAATGGCTATGGAAACGGCAGCTTATATTCTCAGGGAAAAGGGATGCACCGGGGTTCCGGTCATTGATGACGATAAAATAGTCGGGATAATTTCCAGACGTGATTTTAAAAAAATACGAAAAGATTCTCAGCTCAAGTCGCCGGTCAGGGCCTATATGAACACCCGTGTCATAACCGTTGAAGCCGACAGCAGTCCGATGCAAGCGGTCAATCTCATGGTAAAACATGATATCGGGCGCCTTCCCGTTTTAAAAAACGGCATGATGGCAGGCATCATTACCCGGTCAGATGTCATGGTGTATTTTTATGATATGCTGCCGGATTAGACGGGCTGGAATATCATCAGCAGTTCCTCATATAGCGTGTATAATATTTTTTTACTGCGTCCCGTGTCTGAACCGGGCATAATCCGTTATGCCCTCGAAGGATAACATGGAATCCCCAGTTTTGAGACTCCCCGGCGAATAGGGTCTACCTCCTTAGCCGTGCCGCCAAAGCAGGAAACAAATTATGGATTCAGGCATCAGAACAAAAATAATCAGGATTCTGTCAATATCATCCTGTTCGAGCAGACATTTTTCGATATGGCTCATGGTTTTGCCGGCCCCGTGTTTCTCAACGGCAGACCGCATCCGTTCCGGCAAGACTTCCGGTGTGTGATGCGATGGCTTCGGCGCCTGATTCCGCGCGGCCGGACTTGAGCACCACAACCGGTTTTTTCATGCGGGCAGCAGCGGCAATCTCCATGAAGCGGTCTCCTTCCGTTTTTGTTTCATGTGCTCTGCGTGGTAAAGCGAAGCGTGCGAGAGAAAAAACGGATTTATCAAAACAAAAAGGGCGTTTTCCCTTAAGAGAAAACGCCCTTTGATAATTCGGATAGAGAAACTATACTACAGTAACATTTACTGCAGCAGGTCCTTTTTTACCCTGTTCTACATCAAAAGTCACCCGGTCGCCTTCATAGAGAGACTTGAAACCGCTTGCATTGATTCCTGAATGATGAACAAATACATCCGGTCCGCCATCTTCCTGCTCAATAAATCCAAAACCTTTGGTGCTGTTAAACCATTTTACTGTTCCATTAGCCATTGTGATACACTCCTTCTTGATAAAAAAATATAAAGTTTCTAAACTGCAGGTTACCACTTTGGCAAATGGATTTTTCCTTCAGTACCGAAACCAGCCCGTCAAATCGTCGCCATCCATAATTGGTCTTTTCCGTTAATATGGATGGAAAACACTCTTTACACCCATGAAACCCGAATTTCCGGAAGGGTATTAATCAAGAGCGGGCACTTTTAAACACACAAAAGATAGCATATATTAAAAAAAGATCAAGTAAAATATTTAATATTTTTAAAGTTAAGGGCTCGCTCAGAAATAAGTTTGCAATTTTAAGCGTTGAGGCGCCTGCCTGGCAAGGCGCGAAAGCGCGGGAATATCAAGCATATTCCCGAACTTTCGTAACGCAGCCAGACAGGATGCATCGGCGTTTAAAATGTGAAATTATTTTTGAGTGAGCCCTAAGTGTCCCGTACCGGATAGCCGGATACAGATCCGGCAACAAAGGCCTTGACTATCCGGTCTGATATTCCGATTATACCCCGTACGAAGCGCATCGTGATTAACGAAATCTGGAGAAAAACGATCATGAAAATGTCCTCAAAAAGCAGGCTGACTGAAAAGCAGCTGTCGGTTTTTCCCGGTGGCAGCCTCTTTGAGAAAATCGCCCGGGCGGTATGCAACGCAGGCACCCTTCCCGTAAAAGAACTTTATGAAGCATGGGAAGTGGCGCGGCGGGTCCGAAGAAAGTATCGGGGAGGAAGAGTGGTGGATTTGGCATGCGGCCATGGCTTGCTGGCCCATATCATGCTCCTGCTCGATGACAGTTCGCCGGAAGCCGTTGCGGTAGATTCGTCTGTCCCGAAGAATGCGTTTCTGCTTTCCGAATCGATTACTGAAGCATGGCCGCGGCTGCGGGGACGTATTCATTATATCAAAGCCCGGATACAGGAGATTGAAATTTTTCCCGAAGATCTGGTGGTATCCGTCCATGCCTGTGGCGGGCTGACAGATACGGTGCTGGAAACGGCCTGTAATGCCGGCGCCAGAGTGGCAGTTGTGCCATGCTGTCATGATCTGGAGGTTTGTGACACCGGTGGTCTGGAAGGCTGGATCGACGGGCCGCTGGCCGTTGATGTGACAAGAGCGGCGAGACTCCGCGCACACGGATACACGGTCACGACCCGCCGGATACCTGGTGATATAACACCGAAAAACAGGCTGCTTATGGGGCACCGCGATCATGCGAGGCCCTGAAGCGGTATGATTGTCAATAATTTGATAAGCGTCTTTTGCTGCCTCTGCCGCGGTGGGGCTTGTTGCCTTGTAACTATTTGAAACTTTAGTTTAAAAATGGGAGTATAATAAATTTAATGGAGAATGGCAGTTTAGGTACGGGATCTGAGGAATTTGGAGCCGGGATTCCCGTTATACCGCAAAAGATCTTTGTCAACGGCGTGTATTCTTCAGTGGACAGGGCGGTTGCATGCGAACTGGATCGGCTGTGCAGGGAAGATCGCATCATTCCATCTTGTCAATTGGGCTGTTGTCACTGTTGCCGGTATCATATCCTTACGAATATTGTTGAGGCCCATGCCCTGGCGCAATATATCAAGCGGGAATTTTCAGCAGGACAGATCAACGACCTACGAATGCGAACGCAACAATGGCATGAATGGAACAATTATATGCAGGGCAGATACCCATCGGCCGACATCGAGGAGCAGACGGCTTTTTTAAACTACAGTCATTGCTGCCCTCTGCTGGTAAATGGGGCATGCAGCGTTTATCCCGTGAGACCGGTCGTGTGTCGGACACATTTTGTCAGCTCGCAGCCCCAATTCTGTTACGCAGCAAACGATCCTGAGTCTACCGAAGAGGCTCCGGTGGTGCTCATGTCCGTTGTGACGGCGGCAAGCCCTTTTTCAAAGGCAATAAAGGATCATATCGAAAACGCAGGCTTGGATTTTTCTCGGTCGACAATGCTTCTTCCGCAGGGGTTGGCGATTGAAATGGGTTGGCCTTTCGCCATATCTCTGTAATTTTTCGCAGGCTATCATTTTTGCAAAATCCTGCGATGCCCGTTTTACATCGATATCACTCCGGAATCTATTCGAATTTGATTCGGAAGGGGGTTAAAACCGTTGAAGCGCCTGTTTTCTATGGTATATTCACAATGTATTTGTGCTGCAGCTACGAAGCTGCGTATTTTACGTAAAACAGTATAGGGGGGATGCCGGATTCGTATAATCCTTGTTTGAACCTGCTCCCATATCGGCGTGAAAACCGAATCCCTTGAAAGGGATGAACAATAGAACATGATATGGTATAAACTGAAAAACAGAAACCTGCAGACAGCACTGTTCATCTGCCGATGGCGGAGAAGGCTGTGATTCCCTGGAAAGAGATTGATCGTGCAAAAGTTCCCGGCCATCAAGGAGATATCACGCTGCTGAAGCGGGGCGCGGAATTTTCTATCCGAACCGCAGGAACTGAGCTGATGAACAGCCGCCTTCACGGTTCAGAAGCTGCGATGGCTGAGCTTACATGCAGCCGCATGAAACAAAAATCCGGCCGGATGATTCTCATCGGAGGCCTTGGTATGGGCTACACCCTGGCGGCAGCACTTGAACAATCAGCGCCGGATACACGCATTATCGTATCCGAACTGATCCCGGCTGTGGTCAGATGGAACCGGGAGCACCTGGGGCATCTTGCAGGAATGCCGCTGGATGATCTCCGGGTATCGGTCGAAGAAGAAGATGTGGCGGAATCTATCCGGAAAAGAAACTCCGCCTGGGATGCCATACTGCTGGATGTAGACAACGGTCCAGACGGGCTTGCCCGAAAAGTGAATGACTGCCTCTACAGCAGATCCGGTCTGAAAACGTCCTTTTCCGCTCTTCGCCCCGGCGGGTTTCTGGCTGTCTGGTCTTCCGGAGCAGACGAGACATTCACACATCGACTGAATCAGTGCGGATTCCGGACGGAGACCGTAACCGTGCGAGCCCGCAAATCCGGAAAAGGCGGCAGGCATACAATCTGGCTTGCAGGAAAACCCTGATCGTATTCGTCAGTATATATCATTTTGAGCCCAGGAGGCTGGAGGGAAAATATAAAAATGAGTGAAGAGCGTCTGGTTAAAATTGAAACCAAAATCGCATATCAGGAAAAGATCATCAAAGACCTGAATGATGTGATTTGCGAACAGCAGCAGGAGATCGAAAGAATCGGCTCCATCTGTGATGCCCTGGTAAAGCGGGTTAAAGAAATTTCGGGGCTCACTATGGGGATCGATGCACCGGCAAATGAAAAGCCGCCTCACTATTGACTGCAGCACCTATCTTATAAAAGGAACATATGTCATTTAATCAACCTGGCCTTCGGGTCGAACTGCTTAATGGCCTGAAAGCAAAGGGCTACAACTGCCCCCACCGCCATTGAGACCAGAGCGGACCCCATTGCCCGCGCCCAGACCGGGACGGGGAAAACAGACGCATTTGCACTCCCTCTGGTTGGAATTCTGAGTCGCCGGGATGGTAAGGTATTCAAAAAACCGGTTTGGAAAGATTTATAAATTTATCAAGTCTGCGCTTATCTGCCATTTTTCAGCCATACCGCCAGCCGGTCGAGACCTTCCCGAGTCGATACTGCCGGCTCATAGGCCAGGTCCTTTTTTGCCGCGCTGATGTCAAACCAGTGGGAGGTGGCCAGTTCGTCGGCCACGAAACGGGTCATGAGGGGCTCGCCCGGAAGGTGAAATTTCCGGTAAACGGTTTCCATGATGGCGCCGATCATCCGTGCGGTCCGGTGAGACAGGGTGTGTTTGACCGGTGGAAGGCCCGCGGCCTTCAGGATGGCGTTGACCATATCCCACAGGCGAATCGGTTTTCCCTGGCTGATAAAGTAAAGGCTGCCGGAAAGTTCGGGGTGGGCCTCAAGGGCGTCTGCCGCCAGAATATGGGCATCTGCGGCATTGTCGATGTATATGGTATCCACAAGGTTTTGGCCGTTTCCGACTTGAACCAGCCGTCTGGCCCGCGCGATAATCCGGGGAACCAGATGGTTGTCCCCGGGGCCCCATATGAGGTGCGGGCGGAGGATGATCGTTTTTAAGCCGTCCACCTGCGCGTGCCGGATGATTTTTTCGGCCATGGCTTTGGTTTCCGGGTAATGGGTATGGTATGTATCCGGGTAGGGGGCGGTTTCATCGATGCCCGCCATGTCCTTTCCGTTAAAAACGACGCTGGGCGAGCTGGTGTAGATGAGGCAGGAGACGCCGTGTTTGACGCAGGCCGTTACGATGTTTTCAGTTCCGGTCACATTGGTGCGGAAATACGCTGACCATGGACCCCACACCCCGGCTTTGGCTGCCACATGAAATACTGTGTCCATGCCGCTGCAGGCCTGATCCACTGCTGAAAAATCGTCCAGATCGCCCTGAACCTGTTCCACCCCCAGCGCTTCCAGTTGCGAATACCGTCTACGGGAAAGGCTCCGGACAGGGCAGCCCCTTTGAACCAGCCGCTTGACAATGGCAGACCCTAAAAACCCCCCGCCTCCGGTTACCAGAACACGCGTTGGCTTTTGACTATTGCTCATATGCGTCAGTCATCCTGATTTTATGTAAACAAAATGAAACGAATCTGAGAGGACCGACCGCAGAAAACAGATTTATTTAACGCTATTCCGATGGACGGACACAGGGGGCCGTCCCTGCGCCTGTGCGCAAAACGTTTCCTTCACTCAGCCCGCAGACCTCAGTCTTCAGTCCTGATCTGTGTTCCCGCCCAGACGGCCAGCTTTTCTCTGAAAATTTTTGAATTGTGCCGGATATCGACCGGAAAATTTTTATGGTACAGAATGTGTTCAATATCATGGGTCTGAACGCTGGCTCTGGCCAGGATCAGCAGCTCCTCGGTCAGTTTTTTTCTATCGGCTCTGGCGTACTCTTTTTTGAGTTCGATGCAGATCACCGGTATCTGCTGGTGCCGATCAGGACCGATTCCCACCAGGGCGCTTCTGAGCACCTTTTCGTGTTGATTGAAAATGGCTTCGCACGGCACCGTATACAGGGTGCCGGTTTCCGTGATGACACGGTGGGTTTTGCGGCCGCAGAACCATATCCGGCCTTTATGATCCTGCCATCCCAGATCGCCCATCCGGTGCCGGAGTTCCGGGCCGTCCTGAATTTTGGCCAGGCTTTGAGCTTCCGGGCGTTCAAAATACCCGCGCGTGACCACATCCCCTTTGACCGTTATCTCACCGATTTCACCCGGAGATAATACCAGATCGTCGGACCAGGCGTTTATGGGCGCATCGATGATGGTGATCAGGCGTACGTCGATTCCCGGAGCCGGCCGGCCCACACAGGTACCGTACCCTTTTTCACTCAGGGACTGAGTCTCAGACAGAATTTCAGTTGCCCCGATGCAGGTCACCGGCATGGCTTCCGTAGCCCCGTAGGGCGTGAAAATTTCAGCTGTTTTGGACAACATGGATGAAAATTGCCGGATATTTGCCGGCAGCACCGGTGCTCCTGCCGAAACCACCCGTCGGATGGATGGCAGTTTGACGCTATGCGGGTTGCCGTAATGGCCCACGCGGTTGAGCAGGGCAGGCGAGGCAAACATGTTGGTCACTCCCTGATCAAAAATCGCTTCAATGATATGTTCCGGATTGACACAGGCCGGTTTGGTCGGGTCCATATCCGGTATGACCGCTGTCATCCCCAGGGCCGGATCGAACAGGGCGAACAGGGGAAATGTCGGCAGATCGATTTCATCATCGCCGATGTTGAACAGCTCCCGGATATGACGGATCTGGGCATCAAAGATGCCGTGTGTGTACAGGGTGCCCCGGGCCGGGCCGGTACTGCCTGTTGTAAACAGGATGGCGGCGGTTTCATCCTTCCGGGTATTGACCGGGACATAAGGCAATGGCTGGGACCGGCGAATGTGATCGAGTGTCAGACCTCCCCAGAACCAGCGGTGGCCAACGGTAATGAAGGTTTTGATCGTTTTGAAATAATTCGGGTAAATAATTCTGAGCACATGGGCGAGCGGTATGCCGATAAAGGCGTCGGGACGGCTTTCCTTAAGGCACTGGAGCATGCGTTTGTTTCCCATACCCGGATCTACGACGACCGGAATGGCACCGGTCTTGAACAGCGCAAAGGCTAACGCGAAAAATTCCGAACCGGGTCTTACCATCAGGATCGTCCGTGTCCCTCGGGTAATTCCGGCCTTGTTCAACCCGTGGGCGATGTTGTCGGATTCCCGGTCGAGTTGAAGAAATGTCAGGTGAGAATAGCTGACGCGTCCCTGATGGTCCCGTCCGGTCGGATATACGACAGCCCTCTGATAAGGCTTTTTCCGGGCCATTTCCTTCAGGTGCATGGACACGTTGATTCGGTCGGTATTGTTTTGTGTTTGTGTTTGTATTGTATTCATAATAAATAATTACAGAAACTTATCTTTTAATTGTTCAAGTAGGTTTTTATCTTTTTCGGCTTCCAGACGCCGGGTTAACTTGCCCGAAGAAGCCAGCGCCTTGTCCGCAGATTCGATCATCTGACGCTTTTCCTGCTCCATTTGAGAAGCCCCCCTGTCTCTGTTTACCATGTACGCAACATATAAGGTCTCAAGCTGTTTTTCAAAATCGGAGTCAAACCGGATCAGATCTTTACGGATGCCGGACCATGTCGATTTTTCAGTGGTGATGATATTTTTCTGCCGCGGAAATTCGGCACCCATTTTTTCCAGCCGGTTGATTTCCTGATCGATCAGGCTGATTTCCCGATCCAGACTGACCAGGCGTTGGTAGAGCCCCGGAAGCATATCAAATGTAAATCCGACGATTTCATCCTTCAGGGACACATTGGACAGCGGCACCCGTTTGAGGCTCGGATTCATCGCCTTCTGATATCCCCAGAAGGCGCCTCCGGCCAGGGCCAGCAAAATCAGGATGACCAGGATCAGTTTTAAAACCGATATGCCCTTGTTGTTCATGGCTGATCGATTCCATTTGGAAAAGGTGCCCCAGCGTTGCACACACAAAAAAAATGATTTTCATAAATTTTGTTGACTTCGACCTTCGGGAAATTCAGATACTGCACAATTGGTTTTCCATCTTTTTGTAATTATCAGTTTGTGATATTTTCCACCATCTTGTTTATGCAACGCTGGGGTTGTATGAGAACCGGCTGCAGACTGGATCGGACCGGCCGTGATGTTCAGATCGGGTGGAGAGCCAGAAAATTTCTGACCGCTGAGCTGACCCTTTCAGGCGCATCTTCCAGTACATAATGTCCGGCATCCGGAAAACTGCATACCTCGGCATCCGGGAAAAAGCGCTTCCACTGCGCCAGATAATCCATGTCAAACACGAAATCCTTTTCTCCCCAGCAGATCAGCTTCGGGATGCGGGCCAGCCGATCCAGATGGCCGCTGACATGACGGACAAGATCGTAACCCGGGTCATGTTCTGTCAGAGGAATATCCTGAACGAATTTCAACGTGGCTATTCGATTCTTCCAGCAGTTGTACGGAGCAACAAGGCCGGATTTGACCGCTCTTGGAAGCCGTCGGGTTGTGGCCATGAACAGGGCGCTTAAGGCAAACAGGTTTAAGCCGAGAACTGCCACTGTGGCGGGCAGGGGAAGATTTCGAAGCATCCGCAGTCTCATGGGAATGGGCTTGTCTCCGGGGGGGAAAAAGGCCGCGGTGTTCAGTATCACCATCCGGCTGATCCGTTCCGGATACTTTACGGCAAAGGCCGTACCAATCATTCCGCCCCAGTCATGGACAATCAATGTGATGCGGCGGTTGACCCCAAGATGATCCAGCAGCGTTTCGAGATCATGGATCCGGCTGCTCAGGCGGTAATCATAACCGCTGGTATCGGGTTTGTCCGACAGCCCGCATCCGATATGATCCGGCACAATGCAGCGGCAGTCTGGCGACAGGTCGCTGATGAGCCTTCTGAAATAAAATGACCAGGTCGGGTTGCCGTGTACCATTACCACCGGGTCACCGCTGCCTTCATCCAGGTAATGGCAGTTGAGCCCGTTGATCTTCATGTATCTGGATTTAAACGGATACAGATGACAAAATCCGGAGGTATCGACGGGCCTGATTTTTAATCTGTTTTTAAATAACGTCACCGCAGTTTACCACCTTAAACCCAGCATGAGGCAGTTGAGTCCACTGCCGATTCCAAGAAATCCCACCAGATCGCCGGGCAGAAGAAATTCGCGTTCATCGGCAATAGCCGCTGTAATGGGAAGTGAAACCGTACCGATATTGCCCAGATAAGAAAATGTGGTAAAATCCTTTTCCGTACCGATGCCGAGAGAATCCAGTATGGTTTTCTGATGCGTGGCCCCGACCTGATGGCATATGATCTTGTCCGGTTTGTCATCGGACAGGGCCAGGTGTTTTTTAAAGGCGTTGAATGTGTCAATGCCGAGGGCCACGCCGTTTTGCAGTACGCCGATCGAATCGGTACGCATGACATGCTCTATGGTTGTCGGCATGCCGGTATTAGGTCCCCACAGACACAGCCGGTGAAATCGGGAGGCATTCCTGGCGGTGCCGCCCAGCAGCTGATGACCGTCCTCGGACAGCCTTTTGTCGCACATCACCACAGCTACGGCCCCGGAGCCACCGGTCAGGGTGGCCACGGTCTGCTTGAAGGTGTCCATATCCGGATTGGACAGGAGCCGGTTGATGGTCGTGTCCATGATTTCGCGGGAAGATTCGCAGGAGACCACCATCCCGGCCCGGATCTGGCCCAGCTCAATGGCGTTGGCCACCTGGACCATTCCGTTGAGAACCCCCAGACAGGCATTGGTCACATCATAGATCTGAGCATTCGGACCCAGTTTCAGGGCGTCTGCCACGGCACATGCCGTCGCTGGTTCGAGATTGTCTCTGCAGACCCCGCCATAAATGATCATTCCGATCTGTTCAGGAGCCACCCGGCTGTTTTCCAGCGCCTTCTGACCGGCCTTGATGGCGCCTTCATACATCCGGCAACCCGGATCCCAGAAACGGCGCTCATAGATGCCGGTTAACGCCTCCAGTTGACCTTTTTTTAAGTGCAGAGCGTTATACAGCGGCTCCAGCCGCTTCTCGAGATCATCGGAAGTCACCACATTTGAAGGAAGTTCGTAACCAAATGAATCAACGTATACTTTAGAATACCGCATATCAGCTATTTAGATCAGTTATTGGTTATTATTGACGGCCTTGTAAAAAGTCATATTCAGCCCTTTCACCATGTTCCGGATTCCCGCCCCGCGGGAATGACGGATGCGGGTACTTTTTACGCGATCATCATTATTTACTTTTTGTTTCTTTTTCCTGCCTCAAACGAAGTGCTCCTCAAGCGATAGCGCTCCTAAGTCCGCCCGGCAGGGCGTTTGTTCTTTTCCCCCGGCACCAGCCGTAATCCGAACTGTTCCAGTTTATATATGCAAAGTCCGTCAACTTTCAAGAGTCCATTTGCCAGGATGGTCGGAACCGGTTCATTTTCGATGTGGGTGATGACTGCCTCAACGTCGATGCGCTGGTTGTCCGGGATGATCTGCCCCCGGTATTTCCAGGTGTGAGACACCGATGGCATGTGTTCGAACCGGTGCGTTTCAGACAGATGGCCCCATCGGTCCACAGCCGCAAATTTGATCAGCTGCAGAAACGATTCAATACCCAGAGAACCGGGGCAAACCGGGTCCTGAAAAAAATGGGCCCTGAAAAACCACTCGTCCGGGTCAACGACCTTTGACCCTTTAATATACCCCAGTCCTGATGGCCCGCCGTCCGGTATAAACGCGTCAATTCGATCGAGCATGAGAAGTGCTTTTGACGGCAGGGCCAGAGAAGGTGCCGGGCTGCTTTCGGGATCATCCGGGAACTGGGGACGATCTTTTTTGATGCTGAACGGCCGGTTTTGTTTCATCTCTGCCGCAGAGGGCTGGTATGTGCCTGAATCCGTATCGAGTATGCCCACCTGCTGATGCAATGATTCAACGGTAAAAAAGCCGAACGAGGTGTCAGCCTCGTAAAAAAGATGGCCGTGCGCCAGAATCTGCATCTCATATTTCTGGATAATCATGTCCGCGGCAGAGGATACCTGCGTCATGCGGCATCGCAGCGTCAGCCGTCCGGTATCCGGAAAAATGTCGTGGTGCAGCACGCCGGTTCCGTCCAGGTTCCTGAATTTGAGATCCTTTTGGCTGGTCAGGGCAGAGCCCGCGTAGGCGGCAAGCCATCCGCAGGTTTGAAGCGCGCACTCCATGAGGACGCAAAACGGCATGGTACCGGATCGATCTGCCTTGAAATACCAGGCATCTTCGGGCACATCGTATTCGGCTTCGACCCAGCCATCCGGTTTCATCGACCACGGCGATGGTTCGATATGCGTGATCCGGTCTATGAACGAATACGGTGGGGCCGGAAGCCTGGCGATAAACCGCTGCGAATCAAACGCCTGATACAGCTCTCCGAATGCCTCGGAGGGGTTTCCCGTGGCAAAGGCCAGAATGTGCCGGCGGTCAAACAGGGGAGCGGTGACTTCCGGAGAACGGGCATGGCTGCGGCCCCTGCTTTTCCAGAACAATTCAATGTCCTGCCGGGAGGCACCCGTCATTTTAAGAGACATGCCTTTGAACAGGACGATGTGATCCCCGTCCGCATACATGTTGGCATCGGCGATGGCATAGGGCTCCGGCCCGTAGCCGATTTCTTTGAGATCCACTTCATAGATGACATGACGGGTTTTCGGGGTCACCGGACCCCGGCATTTGAGGACGCTTTCATTGCCGGTCATCGGCTCGTAACAGACGCCCGGGGTTTCGCTGATCCAGCCGATCCGTTGCAGGAAAATCCGAAGGGTATGACAGCAGCATTCATACATGAGCGTGCCGGGCATGACCTTGTCATCGACAAAATGGCAGGTCAGGAACCAGTCGTCCGGATGGATATCGGCCTGCGCCCGAATCTGGCCGATGCCGTATCTGCCGCCCGCAGGATCGATGCTCAGCACCCGGTCGACCAGGTGCATGCGCCCGCCGGGAAGTTTGATCGATTCGGGCAGCCGGATGCCGTCAAAATCAGGGCCGAAGCATGCGGCCGGGTTTCCCTCGCGAAGGGCCTCAATCGCCCGGTCATCGTAACTTTCGGCCGCAACGGGAACCAGCTGGGTCCAGTCGCCGGGTTTTTTCCCGTCAAGCGGGCAGGTATCTTCCGCGGTGAGGATAATTCCGCCGGAGTTTTGCACCTCTTCTTCCGTAAAAAAACCGGCGCAGCCGTCGGTCATCGTGATCAGGGGTTCATTGCCGATACGGCCTTCATAATTGAAAAAGAACATATAGGTATCGCCCTGGCGGATGAATTTTGAAATGCTGATTTCGTAACGGATGGTATCACCCGGTTTTGGAAGTCCCCGGTGAAACCGGACGCGGGCATCCAGCAGGCGGTAGGTTCGTTTTCCCTTCACCACCCGATCAATTCCCAGGTATGAGCAGAGAAACAGGTCTGCCTGGCCGGCCTCCACGGATATGCACACGGGGGCATGCCCGCCATCCAGGTACCAGGCCCCGGGCAGTACGTCGTGTTCGGTAACAAGCTTTCCGGATGCCAGGGAACCTTTTTCCCCGTCCACGCTCATGATTCTGTCCACCAGCATCAGGGGTTCGTCCGGCAGGCGCACCCTGGCATTGTAGGTGTCAACCACCGCAAACTCAGGTCCGAGAACCGCTGCCAGCGATCCTGTGGCAAATTCCATGCACATCTCCCGGGAGAAGGCAGGCGGCGGGGCAGCAGCCTTATCGGCCGGATCTGTCTGATCTGTCTGATCTGTCTGATCTGTCAGGCCGGCCGGCAGCAGGTCCGATGAAACCAGCTGCGCCAACAGCCGATTCTGGAGTATGCAGGCTTTACCGTAAGCGGTCTTCATCCGGTTTGACAACTCAAGGAATTCCTGATGGGCCTCAGCTGTTTTCCGCATGTTCCGGTTGAATGATTCCAGCATCGGGGACATCGGCTCATGGACTTCGGCGACGGATTCCTGTCGGGCCTTGGGGGAGGATTTCGGCTTTTCAGGTAATTGCTGGCGTTTTGGGTTCTGTTTTTTGGCAGCCCGCGGCGGCAGTGGCATGGACGGCGGCCGGCCGCCAATGGTCAAGGCAATGACATGCTTGGATTGAGCTGCCTCTTTTGGCGATAGGGCATCATAGGTCCTGGACGGAAAAAGACGATCCAGGTCAACCGGTACCCGTTCAGCAACCAGCGCTCCGAGACATTTGAGAATTGTTACATAGTCATCCTCCCCCCGAACGCAGGCAGAGACCGCCAGATGGGGACGTTTCCCTATGATTTGTCTGATCATCCGGGTGCAGGAGGCTCTGGGGCCCAGTTCCAGAAAAATGCGGTTACCGTCCGCATAGGCCTGGTCGATGGTCCGGGTGAAATCAAAGCCGTAAAGGGCCTGGTTCAAAATGGACTGCGCGGCAGCCTCGCTGGTCAGGTCATAGGAGGTTGCCTGTGCGCAGCTGTAGAACCGGATGCCGTCAACGGCGGTGGTGGGAAAGACATGAAGTGCTTTGTACGCCTCTTTTGCCGGCAGCGCCGCATCACAGTGAACCGTGACCACTCCGTCCAGAAAAAAGGCATCACAGCCAAGCGCTTTGATAACCGAACGGATCGGCCCGTTCATGCCGCCGATCACGCATTCATCCGGAGTATTGATAATCAGCAGCCGGGTAAGGGGGTGACGCCCGATTACAGATTTTACTTCGTCGGCCGGGCGGTTGACAACGGCTACACACCAGTTGAAGGGTTCTCCGGCCGGGATATTCCATGCCTTTCGGGCGGCGTGGCAGGGTCCGGCCAGTTCGGTAGTGAACAGATCCGTCTCCAGCATCCGTTCGAGCATCCGGCCTCGATCCGGCCATGCGCCGAGGGCGAAGAGCCCTGCGGATTCACCGAGGCTGTATCCGATACAGGATGAAGGGCGAATGCCAAACTGGCTGATCACATGGGTCATGACCCCGCCGTGAACCTCCTGTCCGAAAATCATGTGGTGCGGGTCGGAGAGGATACGCGCTTCAGCCTCTTTTTCCCAGCCGGGCATCCATGAGCTCCGCCAGGGCATATAACAGGCGGGAATCATCTGTGTCTTGAGATGCAGGGTTTCGGTATCCATTTTTCGCAGTACTTCCGGCCACCGGGTTCCGATTTCGCGTCCCATTCCTACATAATGGTTGCCTGAACCCGGAAAAACAAAGGAAATGCCGCCCTCTGCCCCCAGCGGTTCGGGGGAATAGCAGATGCCTCCGGGGCCTCCGTTTATTTGCCTGCGGCTGTCGGATACGATGGCCTTTCCGGCATCTTCCATCCAGAATTTGATCCGGGACATATCACCGGCTACCAGAGAGAGGGCCAGCGGTTTTTTCGGATCATGACCGTTCTGGTGATACCAGTCGAATGCAGTCTGTTCCATGCGCCGGTCTGGCCCATGATGGCTCTGAATAAACCGGTTCAGCGATTCAAGGCCGTCAAGCAGCTGGTTTTTGCTGTCGGCTTCCACGACAAAGAGCCCTGTATCCTTCATTCCCAGCGGCTGAATCCGTTCGGTTTCGACCTTTTCCGAAACGGGGCGGTTTGGATTGCCGTCATATCCCTCCAGCACCACATGCATGCAGTTGCCGTCAATGGTCATGGCGCTGACGCACGCTTTCCTGGGGCCGTCCGCGCGGTTCCGGAACCAGTACTGCGGGTGAACCGGAATATGAAACGCGCCTTTCTGCCACACGTCCTGTTTCGGGTTTGAAAAACCGGGCAGGGGAGGGATGATTTCCTGATACAGGCACACGCTGGTTTTTACAATCGATGCCAGCGCCGAGGCCGCACCGGCGCTGCCGATGACAGGTTCGGCCGATCCGATGCCGCAGGGTTCTTTCCGGTGTCCGAACACCTCGAAAAGGGCCCGGGCTTCGGCGGCATCTTCTTCGGGAACGCCGCTTCCATGGGTTTCCATGAAGCTGACCGCGTCAGGAGATACGCCGGATGCCTCAAATGCGCTGTTCATTGATCGGACATAGGCCTCACCGGTAACAGAGCCTCTGTTCGTTTCGATGCCAAAAGCGCTGCCGATGCCTTTGATCACCGAATAGATCCGATCCCCGTCTGCTATGGCCTGATCCAGTCGTTTTAAAACCAGGGCCACGGCGCCTTCGCCCGGCAGTCTTCCGTCAGCAGATTGATCAAAGGGGCGTACCCGGTTGGTTTCGGAAAAGGGGCGGATCTGGTTTTCCATGATGAGCTGCCTGACATCACCGCCCGTATCCACGGCGCCGATGAGCATGGCGTCGGCCTCATGGTTCTGGAGAAATCTGACCCCGATTTCAAGGGCTTTGAGGCCGGAAGCCTCCTCGGCAGATACCACGAAGCTGGGCCCCCCGAACCGGAATTCCCTGGCAATGCGGCTGGCGATGATTCCGCCCAGCGCTCCTAAGGTACGGGTTGCGGTCAGCGGCCCACCGCACTGGTCTTTTAACTGATCCAGCCATTGGAGGGTGGCATCATCATCCGGGTCCAGGCCCAGGCGCCCGGCCCAGAGCCGGACCTGGTTGTGAAGGTTCCATCGCAGGTGAAAATTGGTAGCCTCCATGTCAAAGCTCATGCCCACAATGGTGCCCATTTGAGGGCGGATATCCCTGAGCGGCTGGCCTGCATCTTTCATTGCGCCGGCAGCCACTTTCAGCATCAGCAGGTGCTGGGGAAGAATATCCGGAATTTCTCTGGGCGGGATATGAAATTCGCCGGCATACAGTGATAAATCGTTTAAAAATGCGCCGTGAAGGTTTTGGGTGTTTAGATATTCAGCGGCTGTGGCCTCAGCTCCTTTCCACCGGTGTGAAGGCCTTTTACCGATAGCGCTTTCGCCGTTTAAAACCGCTTCCTGAAATTTTTTTAAAGAGGTGATAGCACCGAATGCCGAATTCATCCCGATGATAGCGATTTCCGGAGGGGTCGGTGAGGTTTCAGCGCGTGCCGTGTCTGTTTCGACGGTTTCTGAATACCGGACTGAGGCGGTGGAGCGGTTCTCGATATTATCCGGGTTCCACTGTTCGATCAGCAGATGAGCGTTAATGCCTCCGAAGCCGAATGCGCTGACAGCGGCCCGGCGCGGGATGTCCGATGCCCGCTGTTTCCAGTGTTCGGCGGATGTCTGAACTCTGAACGGTCCGTCTGCCAGCGGGCTGTTTGCCGGCGCTTTTGTAAAATTGAGGGACGGGGGAAGGGTTTCATGTTTAAGTGCCAGCAGGGTCTTGATCATGCCGGCGGCGCCGGCACCGGTCAGCATATGGCCGATCATGGATTTGACCGAGCCGATCGCGCACTGGTGCGGGGTCCATCCGGCATCCCCCCAGACCGCTCCCATGCTTTGCAGTTCGGCCCGGTCTCCCGTGGGTGTGCCGGTTCCGTGACATTCAATCAGATCCACATCCTGAGGCTTCCATCCGCAATTCCGGTAGGCATTTTCCATGGCGCGGATCTGTCCGTCTGTATCCGGCGCGAGCAGATTGCCCCGGATGTCGTTGGAAAGCCCGATGCTCCGGATAATTCCGTAAATCGAATCGCCGTCACGAAGCGCGTCATCAAGCCGTTTGAGCATCATGATACCGGCCCCTTCTCCCACCACCAGACCGTCTGCGCTTTCATCAAACGGGGCGCATCGCCCGGAAGGGGACAGGGCCTGAAGCTGGCTGAATCCGACCTGGGTATACAGGCAGTCGGGTCTGGAAACCCCTCCGGCAAGCACTGCATCGGCCCGGTAGGACTGGAGCTGGTCACAGGCCAGTTTCACGGCGTACAGGGAAGATGCGCAGGCCGCATCCAGCGTAAAGCTGCCGCCGCCAAGTCCAAGGGCTTCGGACAGGAGCGCGGCCGGCAGGCTGGTGACACGGCTGGACAGATAGTCAGCAACAGTCAGTGGCCGGTCAGGGGCAAGGGGCGTGTCCGGAAACAGACGCTGCTCAAATGAACGGCCCAGTATGCGCCGTGTGATGGCGGATGACGAATCGGTTGGAAGCGCAATGGCCGCCAGGATGACGCCGATGCGCTCCTTGTTGAGCGGGTGGGTGATGCAGTTTGAAAATGCATCCCGGCCGGTATGGAGAAGAATCTGATAAAGGGGGTCCAAAGATGACAGCAGCGCTGAATCAAGACGGAAGCCTTCAGGGTCAAACGCAAAGTCACGGATCAGGCAGGCCCTTGTCGAGTAAGCCTTATCCGGTTTCAGTTCTGGATCATACATGACATCCGGTTTTGCAATCCACCGGTCTTCGGGAACCTCACAAACCGAACTCACCTTGTTGACGATATGCTCCCAGAATATATCAAGATCTGACGCACCGGGGAAAACGCCGGCCATTGAGACCACTGCAATAGGTTGTTTTTTCATGAGATATATTAAACGTTTTGTTTGGGTTGACGATTCGATGGGAACACCTTCCTGAATCCCCACATCGGGGACGATGCGGCCTGTTCCATGTTGAAGCTGCCAGCTGGCTGTTGATTATTTCATGACTTAGGGCTCGTTCAGAAATAAGTTCGCAATTTTCAGTGTTGAAGCGCCTGTCTGGCAAGGCAAAAAAGTGCAGGAATATCAAGTATATTCCGAGCTTTCGTAACGCAGCCAGGCAGGATGCATCGGCGCTTAAAATGGGAAGCTATTTCTGAGTGAGCCCTTAGCTACTAAAAATACTTAAAACATTCCTTATATCTGACTCATGGATAGAAGGCAAGAGGGAATCGGAGGTCGGAGGCCAGGGGGCAGCCATCGTGGGGGCAAACCCCCGTGGCTGTCCTTCTTTGGCGCCCGGCACGTCAGTTATGCTCAGCGGTCGGATAACCAATACTGCTTATATTCTTTTTCCTTGACTTGAGGTCTGATAAAAATTAAGCATATCCGGTTGGACGCTGAGTGATCTTTAGGCCGGCCAGTTTTGTGACAATTTTATTCCGTTTTTCAACCGGAGCGGAACAGGATGGCGCATGGAATACGATATGGTGATCGATTTCAAGGGAACCGGCAGATTCAGGGAGCGCCTGTCACAGCTCGGCTATTCGGATATAGCCATATCATACTGCATGGACAGGCCGAATCTGGGAACCATCTCCGATGCAGATATTATTGCCGATAATACGGGTTCCTGTGATGATACCATGACGCTTTATTTAAAAATGGATCAGGACCTCATATCCGATGCCAAGGTGGATATCACTGGATGCGCCGGTACTATTTCCTCGGCAATGGCTCTGGTTGACCTGGTTCGGGGAAAAACCATCGATCAGGCCGATGCCATTGAACCCTCGGATTTTATGGAACGGCTCGAACCGTTTCCTGAAGAAAAAACAAAATGTATCTACAAGGCCATAAAGACCTTGAAAAAAGCGGTTAAAATATACCGGGAAAAATCAGAAGACAGCGGTCAGCGGTCAGAGGACTTACGACTATAAAAGGGGGCTGGCATGGAATACGATTTGGTGATTGATTTCAAGGGGACGGGCAGGTTCCGGGAGCGATTGTTGCGGCAGGGGTATTCAGATCGGGCAATTGATTATTATCTGAACAAACCCTACATGGGAACCCTTGCGGATGCAGATCTGTCAACCGAGTTGACCGGCGACTGCGGGGATACCATGAAGATCACCATGAAGATGGATCAGGGGAAAATTGCCGATGTCCGTTTTGAAGTCGATGGCTGTCCCGGCTCCGTGTCTTCTGCCATGGCCCTGGTCGATATCATTAAAGGTAAAACCCTTGATGAAGCCTATCTCGTCAAAGACAGCGAGGTTTTTTTTCGGCTGGAAGCCATTCCGGATGAAAAGGTGCATTGCATCCAGCTGGCAGTGAAAAGCCTGCAAAATGTAATTGATCAGTATCGGCAGAACGCCGAACATTCCGGTAGCTGACAGGATCATGCCTTCTTCAGCACCGTTGCATATCATACTTACCCGGCATATAAAAATTCAGGGAATTGATCCGGAATTTAAAGATGACCTGATCGAAAAATTTACCTTGCCCAATCCCAAATGGCTGGAAAACGAACGCATGGGCCGTTGGAACCGCGGGGTTCCCAAGGAATTGAAATATTACAGCAAATCCGGAAAGGACGGGCTGGTTATTCCCCGGGGCTATGCCCGCCAGCTGATCTGTCTGTGCCGGAAAAATAATCTGGATTATGACATCATCGATCAACGCCGAAATCTTGAACCCGTTGATGTTACATTTTCCGGCCGGCTCAAACCCCTCCAGAAAGAGGCGGCCGGGGTGATGCTGTCCAAAGAGTTTGGAACGCTGAGTGCGCCGACCGGCTCCGGCAAGACGGTCATTGCCCTTTACATGATCGCTCAGCGAAAGCAACCCGCCCTGATTGTGGTTCATACCAAAGATCTTGCGTTTCAATGGATGGACCGGATTGAAACGTTTCTACAGATTCCCAAAAAGGAAATCGGTTTTATCGGTGCCGGAAAGCGATCTGTCGGAAAAAAAATAACGGTTGCGATGGTCCAGTCCCTGTACAAATGTGTGGAAGAGGTCGCCCCCCATATCGGCCATGTCGTGGTGGATGAATGCCACAGAACGCCCAGCCGCACCTTTACCGAAGCGGTTTCCGGATTTGACAGCCGGTACATGCTGGGATTGAGCGCAACGCCCTGGCGGCGGGACAAACTTTCAAAACTGATTTTCTGGCATTTGGGAGATCAGCACTATGAGATGAGCAAAACAGACCTGATTGAGCGGGGTGATGTGCTTTCGGCTGAAGTCATTATCCGCGAAACGGATTTCAGGCCCTATTATGATCCCGTGAACGAATACAGTAAAATGCTGCTGGAACTGACTGCAAACGATGAACGAAACCGCCTGATCGCCGATGATGTGGCGCAGGAAGTGGCTTCCCGCAGCGGTACCTGCCTGGTGCTTTCCGACAGAAAGCTCCAATGCGAGACCCTGTCTGCCTTGCTGCGGTACAAACACCATATTGAGACAGCGGTGCTTACCGGAGATGTCGGCACTGCGGACAGACGATCGATCACCGAACGGTTGAACCGGGGAGAGATCAAGGTGCTGGTCGCCACCGGTCAGCTGATCGGGGAAGGCTTTGATTCAAAAAACCTTTCAACCCTGTTTCTGGCAACCCCCGTCCGCTTCAGCGGCCGACTCCTCCAGTACCTGGGAAGAATTCTCAGGCCCGCTCCCGGCAAGGATAAAGCCCGCGTATTTGACTATGTGGATGTAAACGTAGAAGTCCTGAAAGCCGCCGCAAACGCCAGACAGCGGGTATACGACACGGATATTTCGTGTGAGTCCTGAGTTGTCAAAAAACAGTCGTGAGTTGAGAGTCGAGAGTCGTGAGTCCATCCGCAATAAGATTTCCATGCCTAATCCCTATTCACCCGGGCCAATCAGTCCTCAGCCCCCAGCACTGCCCTCTGCCCTCTGCCCTCTGCCTTCTGCCTTCTGCCTTCTGCCCTCTGCCTTCTGCCTTCTGCCCTCTGCCTTCTGCCCTCTGCCTTCTGCCTTCTGACCTCTGCCTTCTGCCCTCTGCCCTCTGCCTTCTGCCCTCTGCCTTCTGACCTCTGCCTTCTGCCCTCTGCCTTCTGCCTTCTGCCTTCTGCCTTCTGACCTCTGCCCTCTGCCCTCTGCCCTCTGCCTTCTGACCTCTGTCCTTTTCCTATTCCACCATGCATCGGAATCCCAGAATGTTGGATGTGAAATTTTTTTCAAATTTGAATCGTGATGCCAGCGTAATTTTGTTGTCTGAAATCCAGCTGCCGCCTTTTGTGATATAATATTTTACGTTATGTTTCAGGGCATAGGGTGGATCGCATTCATCGGTTGTCCATTCCAGGACGTTTCCCAGGGTGTCACAGATGCCGTATTTGTTCGCTCCACTGCTATAGGCATCGACCGGGGTTGTGCCTGACACTGCGGCATCTTCCATATTACATGATTCTTGTTTCCATGCGGTTCCCCATGGATACGGATTTTCCGATTTTGTCCGGGCTGCCGCTTCCCATTCAACTTCGGTCGGCAGGCGTTTTCCTACCCAGGCAGCAAATGCCAGGGCATCATTAAGGCTCACCTGAACCACCGGATGATTTCTTTTTTTATGTAAATTACTTCCCGGGCCTGCCGGCTGGTACCAGAATGCTCCCTGAACGACTTTTCGGTTATAGGTCGAGTTCCAGACAGAGCGCACAAGGCCGGTTTTTTTATCCTGAATTTTCTGGAACCGGCCTTCATATACGATTCCGAATCCGGATTCTTCGGCGGTGGTTTTATATCCGGTGCGTTCGATAAATACTTCAAACAGGGCATTGGTGACGGGAAATTTACTGAAATAGTATTCGGGCAGCGTTATGCTCCGCTGCGGCGGGTCATTTTGTTTCGGCAATCGGTTTCTCACGACAAAGTTACCGGATGGAATCAGCAGGTATTGATTGTAATATCGTTCCATCGCACCCAGATAACCGTCAAATGCTTCGGAAAGAAGCGCTCGCTTTTCCGTCAGCTGTTCGGCATCGTCAAGATTATCTGAAGGAAGACCGAGTTCGGCCGGCAAGGGTTCATTGAGTTCGTTGGGTTCATACAGGTCTTCTTTATCGATTTCATCTTCCGGGATTTCTTCGAAGTCGTCGGGGATCATGTCGGCGTCATCCATGCCTTCCGGCCACTGATCACCGGAATCAGCTGATAGGGCCGAATCGGTTTGCGGGGAAGCGGACAGATGCGTATCTTCTTCTGCAACTTCCTCCAGGATATCGACGATTTCAACCCGATCATCTGCCGCTACACCCGGTTTTGTTCCGTCGGGGGCATCTTCGGTACCGTCAGTTTCCGTGAATGAGGAGTCAATATCAGCGCCGGTTTCTTCGGGATCCGCTATTTTGGAATTGTCGGCCTGAATATTGTCCGGATCACCATCCGATTCCCCTTCATCAGGTGTTTCGTCCGCAACCGTTTCCAGTGCTTCTGTTTTCAGGTCATCGGAAAGGTCCTCGATGTCAGCATCTTCGAAATCTTCCTGCTCAGCATCTTCGAAAATATCGTCTTCCCCGATGTCTTCTTCCGGGAGTTCCTCCAGCGTATCTGAATCCATTGCTTCAGCGTCATCATCTGATATCATGTCAGCGGCATCAGCGTCCTGATCCCATCGGGTCCCGGCCCCCGGGTCCGAAAAACCGGCAGGGATCATCTGACTGTCGGTGCCCGCGGTTTGGTCGGAAGTGATTTCGAGCAGTTCGGTCATAACCTGCGCATCCGGCGCCGTTCCGGTATCCTCTGGGCCCTGCCCGGAACCGTCGGTCTTTTCCTCAAAACCGGTATTTTTGATGACCCGATTTGGCTCTGGCGGATTGCGTTCGTCGTCGGATTCAACGTCGGCATTTTGGGGGTCGCCATATAAAGAATCAGACAAGGGAACCGGTGTTGTTCGGCCGGAAAGTGCATCATCCTGTCTGCCGGACCCGCTAATTCCGATTTTTTTGGCAAGCCGTTCAAGAATTTTCCTCAGGCTCTGGATTTCATCGGTGGTATCATCGGGGGGTGCCGGTTTTATTGAAGTCATAAACTCATTGACAGCATTGAGGACATCGGCAATTTTCCCCAATGAGATAGCTTTAGGATCAATCGAGCGGGTAATGGTGTCCAGGAGATCGTCTCTGGCTTTATCAGACTTGACGAATGTATTGTCCGGTCCGATGATGAATCCGTCCGGATTTTTCCCCTGATCATACAGCGACATCAGATCGGTATTGATCGAGGATTTGGTGCTGTTGAAATTTTTTCGCTTCATTTTTATCCGGCCCGGATGGGGTCCGGTATCCCATATGAGCGGGATCAGCCGGTCAGTTTCGATGCTTTGGATGGTTTTGAGGTCCTGATCCGAACAGAAACGCTGCCGGATGGCATTCAGCAGCCTGTGCTTTGCGGATCTCGTATCGCGGTATTTTAATTCTGAAATGGTATCGTCAATATTTCCGATTGATATAGAACGATTCAATGATATCTCCCTGGTGTCCACCCCTGGAAATGTCGATTTTTCATGATGTCTGCGTTCGCCCTGCGGAATGCGAAGCCGATTCCTGCCGGGGTCAGGCTCGGATTTTAATCCTCAAAATACGCCATATAGCGCGGTTAAAATTTTCATCTTACTTGAGACTGAAAAAAATATCCTGTTTCAGGATAAACACCGATACTGTATCCGGCGGGTGCTATTGTCGGTGCCGATGCTTTCTGTACTACGTTATATGCATGCACTATTGAAATCTTAAAAAATGTCTGATACTGAATTGCATTAATTAGCGTAATTTATTCATTTTCTCAACCTATTATGAAGGTATTGGCGGGATAACACAGTTGAATTTATTCGTGGGCCCGTTTCACTATCTGGGGCGATATTGATTATATGGGGCATATCATTTGTGTAGCCAGCCAAAAAGGCGGTACCGGAAAAACCACTACAGCCATTAATCTTGCGGCTTCTCTGGCTATTTATGAAAAAAAGACGCTTCTGATTGATTGTGATCCCCAGGGCAGCGCCACGACAGGTATGGGAATTGATAAGAAAAAATTAAGGTACAGCCTGATTCATGGATTAACCGGGGAGGCGCGCCCCGATCAGATTATACAGGCGCACAGAGAGCTCGAAAGACTTCATATCATTCCCTCTCAGTTTAATCTGCACCGGGCGGCAACCCGTGTTCATACCGTCGCATCAGGGCCTGATTCCAGGCAGAGAACGTTGAAACAATTGATTGACGATGTGGCGGACAGATATGACTATGTGATCATGGATTCACCCCCTTCGCTTGGCTTTTTAACCCTTTCGGCCCTGATTGCCTGCCGGTGGCTGCTGGTCCCTGTTCAATTCCAGGTCTATGCGCTTGAAGGATTGGGGCAATTGCTTCGAATAGTACAACAGATACGGAAAGACAAAAATCCGGATTTGAAAATCAGCGGCATCGTATACACGATGCAGGATGAAGGTGAAGATAATCCATCGGACAAAGGGTTTGGTATCCATAATTTTTCTACCATAATCCCGCAGGACAGGATAATCAGAGATGCATCAACCATGGGTAAGCCGGCCGCCTTATGCGATATTCAATCCATCGGGGCCAGGGCATATCTGAAGCTGGCTTTGGAGATTATGGACGTTTTGGGGCCTTGCAAGAAGATATAGACACTTATTTTGATCGAGCCCGAAAAAAAAGACTGAGTGATGAGTGCTAAGGACTGAGGGGCGGGAGCTTTGCGCCCTTGTTTGAGGATGTTATAAGATAAAAGATTCCTGCTTTTTATTTTTTGCCTCAAACGAAGTGCTCCTTAAGCAATAGCGCTCCTCAGTCCGCTCGCAGGGCGCTAATTTAACAGTATAGGAATTTTTATTTGTTGAGGTTAAAAAGAGATAGTCTTTCGTCCGCAGATTACGTTGAAAATATTATCCACAGATTAAAGGAAAAGAAAAAATATCGTCCACAGACTACACAGATTAAAGGAAAAGGGAGAAATATTTTCCGCGGATTACGCAGATTTTTGCAGATTAAAACAAAAACAAGATAGGTTGGTGTTTGAATTTAAAAATAATCTGTGAAATCTGCGTAACCTGTGGGGATAAATATTTTAATATTGAATTTATAGTTCATTGGTTTGAATCCTCAAAGGAGCAATTCAAGTGAAAATCACAGACTCTCAGGTAATCAGGAATGGCGAACGTGAGCTTATCGACAACATAACGGCTGATCTGGATTGGGAGACCATCGAAAAGATATTTAAAGAACGACATCATATCGCCATTCAGGATGATGTTGAATACAAGCAGGGGGACATCGTTATTTATGAAAATCAGGTGGCCTATAAGCTTGATTTTGAGGTTAAGGTGACCCTTTCCGTTTTGCTGGACAGAACCGGAAATTATATTGCATTCAATACGTCTGCAGATACACCCGAGGCAGAACAAAAAGCCGATGCGGTATCCCCGGACGATGGTATCGATGCGGAAGCAGACTTCGTGCCGGATGAGCAAAGCGATACGGCTCCGTGTATAGATCCGGATATGGGCGCAAGAGAGAACATGTCCCAGATGGCTTCCCAGCTGGCGGATATGATCACTGAAATCAATAAGGACTGAGGACCGTCCTGATACCTGCTGTTGCCGAGGCATTTTTCAAAGCAGCGGTCCGAAAAGGGCAGGATGATTTCAGAGATGAGTTTGGCATTATCAGATAAACTGCATTGATATTTTCAGATGGAAAAATCAAAAACGATGAATACGTTTCTTATTTCGGAAATCAACAAAACGTTTGACCGGCTTATGGCCAAACATTTGTATCGCAGCCGTCAAATCTGTACGGACCATAAATTTCTGCCGATAAATATCCCTGTCCTGGCCGTTCTTTTTCTTATCGTCGACCGTGAAGATAAAATAAAGCCTTTTGCGGAATCTGCGCTCAAAAGATTCGACAACGAGTCTCTGAATAAGGAGCTTTCTGAGATTGGTATTGAACCCGAAGGCGTTTCAGACGAAATGATACGGCAGTTGAATGAACTGAATTATCTATCCACAAATGATGAAGGCCGGTATGTTGCTCTGGAACCAGCCTTTCAAATTGTTCAGACGATCGATTCCCACTTTTCACAGATGCCGGGGATGAGCCTGATTGCTTATTTTATTCAGAGCATCGAAGAAGTCATATCCGGAAGAAAAGAACTCGATTATGCCATCCGACAGGTTGATCAGAGCCTGATATCGAGGATAGTGCCCACTTCATCCAAATCCGGGGGGGGCGGGAATAAAGTCGACAAAATGTCCGAACGTAAAAAGGCGGATCTGCTTAAACTGGTTCGGCAAAGAGCTGCTGAAACCGATCAGGAGTCTTCTGAACCTAATATATTTACCTGGCAAGGCTTCAGCGGTGATATAAAAATTACCGAAATTTTTCCGACAACCCGGAAACCTCCCGAACAGAGTCAGATTGAAACCGTTGATTCTGAGGATCAGACCGTGCCAGTTGAGCGTCCGGATAACAGGCTGCCTCCGGATCATGAGCAGATGGCGGCTGACGGGGACGCATTGCATGAGGATCCTCATGACACCGGACTTGTATCAATGCCATCCGTCGATATTCCGGAAGAGATCGTCGAACAGAAGCAAATTCCCGAACCATCCGTATCAAAAGCAGCATCGTCCGACCGAATCGAAACAAGCAGCGAGCCCGAAAAAATTGAATCCGCCGAATATCCGACCCAGCCGCCCGGAATACTCGACAAACCCGATGAACCCGACAAACCCGACAAACTCGACAAACTCGACAAACCCGATAAACCCGATAAACCCGATAAACCCGATAAACTCGACAAATCCGACAAACTCGACAAACCCGATGATATAGATTTTGATGAAGACCGTATCGAAGAGCAGATCAGGGCGTTTGAGACTCAACTGGCATTGGAGTGTCCGATTTGCAAAACCGGTAAAATCATTTCCCATACAACCGAAAAGGGCAAAACATATTACGCCTGCACCCATCCGGACTGCAAATTTATCAGCTGGGGCAAACCCTATCATTTTCCATGCCCGCTGTGCAGGAATCCGTTTCTGATCGAGTATGCGGATTCATCCGGAAAAGTCGGACTGAAATGCCCCAGGGCCACATGCTCATATCGGCAGAATACGTTGGATGCCCCTGAAAATATTCTGAAATTTTCATCAGCCGTATCCTCTGGCGCAGACCAGTCGGTACCGGAAAGTAAAAATGGAATAAAACGGGTCGTCAGGAGAAGAGTGGTTCGCAGGAAGCGATAGCGCAAGCTAACCCAAGTTCGCCAAAATTGATGGCGTAGAGGATGAAATTTGGCCAAATTGAGCCATATGAGTCATCTAACTATCTGATATTTTTAGATCAGAATTTTTTGAAAGTCAATGTAGTGACCCACAA
>JAQWFD010000040.1 GCA_028704555.1 Desulfobacterales bacterium | reverse complement strand
AGATGAAAGGGGTGTCGTATTTAGCTGAAAACACCTCAGATTGCCCTATCAGATTCATTATTATCGGAATACGACAATAAAGTCATATCAAGTTGAATTTTAAAATTTTTCAGAAAAACCCTGTCAAATCTTTTTTTAGCTACTTTTTGTTTTTTCGCTGAATAGTTACAGATAAGGTTAAATTACACCCCTAAAAACGGGGCTATTTTGAGCTTTTTGGAGTCAAAAATAACGATATAGCCATGGCGAGAACAAAAAGGCATTACATGCCGGGCCAAATATGGCATATTACCCACCGATGTCATAAGAAAAAGTTTTTGCTCACAAAGATAGCAAGGTCAGGTCTTCATTCTTGACAGAATTTGAAAAATACATGACAGCGGCTTTGCCGAACCCAAAAATGCACCGGACGCAAAACAGCCTGCGCCCATAATTTTCGTGTTCGGCCTATGCTCAGCACAAAGCATTTTAATATGTTGGAGTAATTAACAACATGGGAGGAATAAAGGGACATTCTATATCCCTTATGTCAAGATTTTTTTATTTTCTTTAGAAATTTTTGGGGACGTCCTTAATTATCTAAATAACTGGAACAATTTCTCTGTTTGTGTTATTGAAAAAATATGCCGAGATTAGCCAGATTAGATACGCCCGGAATTTTACACCACGTGATAATCCGGGGAATTGAACGAAAGGAAATCTTCCGGGATAAAGCTGATAAGGAAAATTTTATCGACCGGTTCGCACAGCTTATCCCCGAAACACGGACCCGCTGTTATGCTTGGGTTTTGATGACCAATCATGCCCATTTTCTTTTTCGCTCCGGGCCTTGCGGTCTTGCTGTACTGATGCGGCGACTTTTAACAGGATATGCGGTCAGCTTTAACCACCGTCACAGGCGCCATGGTCAGCTTTTTCAGAACCGATATAAATCCATTATCTGCCAGGAAGACGCCTACCTTAAAGAACTTGTGCGCTATATTCACCTGAATCCGCTCAGGGCCGATATGGTTAATGACTTCAGGGCTCTCAATAGCTATGCTTTCAGCGGCCACAGATTGCTGGCAGGAAAAGGCGAATGCGGATGGCAGGATGCTGCCTATGTGCTCGGGTGCTTTGACGAAAGTGCTGCTACCGCTCGCGAACGATACCTTGCCTATGTTAAGGCCGGCATTTCCATGGGCCGGCGCCCGGAGCTGGTCGGCGGCGGATTGATCCGTAGCGTAGGCGGTTGGGCTGAAGTGAAAAAGATACGGTTAAAAGGGATGGACCGGATAAAAGGCGATGAGCGTATACTTGGCGATTCGGATTTTGTGATGTCAGTGCTGTCCTCCGCAAAAGAGCAGTTTGAACGCGGCTATGAACTCAAACGGCTTGGATACGACGTTGATCGCGTCGCTGAAAAAGTCGCTGTGATTTATGAAATCGAACCGGATGAAATATTTCAAAAAGGCCGCCAGAAAATCCGTGCAAATGCCCGGGGCCTTTTTTGTTACTGGTGTTCAAGCCAGCTGGGTATATCCCTGACCGAACTTGCCGGAAAGCTTGAAATGACCGTTTCGGGCGCTGGCTATGCTGCAAAAAGAGGCGAAGCACTTGCAAAACGCTACAACTATAGTTTAACAAATTAATTTATTTAGATATTTAAGGATGTCCCGCCATGCCCTTTTGGATGAATCAGAACAGAATGCGATGCTAAGAGCAAAATGGAAAGGCATGAAAACAGCTGTGAGCACTGGGGATATAAACGCGAAAAGGGTCAAATTTGCCTTTGACCCTTGCTCAAAATCAATAAGAGTCAAAGGCAGACTTGACCCCTTTTTTGGCTTTTTGCAACCTGCTCGGCTATATGCCCCGGCCGGCTGAGCTCCCCGTTCGGTCATGTAATAAGCAAACAGGCAATTCCTATGAGATTGTTATTAGAATGATCGACCTGGACTTTTGCCACGGTATTGACACCTGATAGTCCACTGGTATTGGCTATCTCAGCTCATGACGTTGACTTAGAGAGTTCTCACGAAAGAGGCCTTAATGATATGAACACTGATGGTCTGCTGTTGATAATATATGTGCTACTGGCATTGGTCTTTTCATTTCTCTGCTCAGTAGCGGAGGCGGTACTCTTAAGCATTACGCCTTCATATATCGAAGGACAGAAGGAAAAACGGCCAAAGCATGCAGCCCTTTTGACACGACTGAGGCAAGATAATGTTGACCAATCACTTGCTGCCATTTTGACATTAAACACTATTGCGCATACTGTTGGCGCGATCGGTGCTGGGGCCAAAGCGACAGTCGTATTTGGAAGCGCATGGTTTGGCCTGTTTTCGGCTACCATGACGCTTTTGATCCTTTTTCTTTCCGAAATCGTGCCTAAGACTTTAGGCACCGTCTGGTGGCCAATACTTGTAGATCCAATTTCGTATTTTGTAAACACTCTGATTGTGGTCTTTTATCCAATTGTGTGGATATCGAAGAGACTGACAAAGTTCATTTCACACGGAAAAGATATTCACATTTTCAGTAGAGACGAATTCATCGCCATGGCTCAGGTAGGAGTAGAGACGGGGCATATTCGAGATAAGGAATCAAGGGTTATCCGAAATTTATTGCGATTCGAGTCGTTAAAAGTGGACGATATCATGACACCACGTACTGTAATCTCGGCATTGCCCGAGGACATGAAGATTATCGATTCGTTGAAACAAGTTACCCAAACTCCTTTTTCACGTCTGCCGCTCTACACGACGCATATTGACGACATAACTGGTTTTGTACTTAAAGAGGATGTACTGATTAACGCCGCGCAGAAGCAAGGCGATAAAAAACTCAATACACTGAAGCGTGAAATACTTGCTGTTCCGGATTCGGTATCGTTGACATTATTGTTGGAGCAGTTACTCAAAGATCGCCAGCACATCGCTATAGTCATCAATGAGCATGGAGGGACTGATGGGCTGGTGACATTAGAAGATTTAATCGAGACGCTTATGGGCATGGAAATTATGGATGAAACAGACGCTGTTGAAGACCTGCGAGCTCTAGCGCGGGAACAATGGAAAGCACGTGCCAAGGCAATGGGACTTGATGCTGATATTTTTTAATCATAGAAAGGCCGAACAGGCTAATCCAGCCGACCAAAAAGCCGCGCGCCTGATTAGCAGCGTTATGCCGTTAACGGTTAAAGGTAGTATTCAATGAACAAAAAAGAAAAGGGGTCAAGTCTGCCTTTGACCCTTGCTCAAAATCAATAAGAGTCAAAGGCAGACTTGACCCTTTTTCTCCACCTGTTCACCGCACGCTTCGCTTGATACGCAGAACATCGATGGATTGATTGCATAACTTACCTGTCCCTTTTTTTCTTTTGGCCAACTAATTTTGGAATTTGCTTTTTAAAAAAAATCGTCGTATTTAGAGTTCATAGCCCGGTATGGTTGAGTGTTGTTCCTCTCATTGAATGGGTTGTTTTAGCGAATTGTCTATTCTCAGATCGGGCTATTTTTGTCTACCTATTTTTCTCATCCATTTCGATATTAAGTAAAATTAAGCCGGGGCTATATGGCCGATGTTATGACCAACCCCTATTTTAAACACATTTGATGAAATATCGATATAATAGCTGCTCCGACCCTGGATAGAAGCTGGCTTTTCATGCGGAATAATGAATAAACGCTATTTGTCAGGCGCCACATCCAAGCAGCAGAGGTTGTTATGAACGGACACAACACACTATTCAGAGCTGACCCGGTATGGTACATCAGACAACGGGCCATTAATGGCGTGGCTTGGTTTATGCGTGATCAAGCGAACCAAGCGCATCAAATGCAGGCTTTGATACTTAACAATGCTAAACAGGGAGCATTTGACTTACAGGGTGACGGGCAGACACCTCAAGTCACGTTAACTCCGGTGGGAAATGTTCTTCATGACGATCCGCCAATCCATGCCTATTGGTGCCCTTTTATACAAGGTAACGTGCTTCCGGGATTTGTTGATGTTCCGAGAATCAATCCACCGTACAGGTTTGTATTTACCGCCGCAATGAACGGGTGTGCGCTTGTAGTAACAGGCTCTCCGTTGGGGCCGGGTATGATTAGAATTTATCACAATCAGCATCCCGGCAATCAAAACATAAATCAACTTATACACAATCAGGGCCAACAAATTGTGTCTTTCATAACTTTTGACGACTATGGGGATGTTAATCAGCAGATGCCTGCACCCAACGCCTTTAATTTTCTCTATTATCGAAATGGTGGATGGAGATTTGTATTACAACCACAGTTATTTAATATGTTCACCCACAACGTGGCACTTAATCCAAACATTCAAACTCAAATAATAGATGCAACTGTCTAAAAACAGGAAATTTAGACATATCGCCTAACCCGCGTACAGCACAAGATCGCCAAGACCATCATGCCGCGCGAATCAAGAATCGATGCTCCAGGGGCTCTTTATCACATCATATTCAGCGGCCTTGAACAGCGCAACGAATATGCGGGGCACCGCACCATCATGGAAAAAATATCCAGAGAGTGGCAGGGCCCGGGGTCAAACCTTGATTTGTGATTTAAATCCTTATAATGACAAATCAAGGTTTGATATCCATATAAAGGGCGAACAGAGCGTGAATCTTCTGCACAATTCTCTGCAGAGGACTTTTCAAACGTGACATTTCCTTCGAATTTCTACGCTAAGGGTTCGCTCAGAAATAAGTTCGCAATTTTAAGTGTTGAGGCGCCTGTCTGGCAAGGCACGAAAGTGCATGAATATCAAGCATATTCCGAGCTTTCATAACGCCGCCAGACAGGATGCATCGGCGCTTAAAATGTGAAGTTATTTTTGAGTGAGCCCTAAGTGTCACTACAGCCTGAAAAGTTTAAAAAAAACACCCCCCGAAAGTATAATTATCAAAACCAGCATATTAGTTAATTATACGACGTTACAGGAGGTGCTCGATGGAACTCTGTGTCGAATCCGCCTATAACTGGCATTGGCTTGTGGATGGATGGCGGGAACATGGTTACAATGTTCTTCTTGCCAATCCTGCGGCGATTAAACAGTACGAAGGGATAAAGTATAGCGATGACAAGTGGAAGGCCTTATGATTGGCCCATATGCTCAAGCTTGGCATTTTGCCGCAAGGCTATATCTATCCCAAGAAACCCGAGCCATAAGAGATTTGCTGCGACGAAGGATGTTGTTTGCCAGACAGCAAACCGCAGATATCCTCAGATTTCAAAGCATGATTACCAGAAATACAGGGAGCCGGATGCCCGTAAACAATATCAAGAAACTGACCGAAGAGAGCCTGGGGCAGTTATTTTCCAATCCGGGCCTTTTCTTTTTGGCTCAAAGATACCTCAACCTTATTGAGCGGTTATCACAACAGATCAAAATGATAGAAAAACAGGCGATGGGCACTATCATTACCCGGTTTGAAAAAGTGGGCAACTATTGTTCTTATTGTCGATGTGTCAGTTCTGAACGGATTTCCAACAGAGAGAATCAAATATTAATCCCGTGAGCTGAGCATGGAGAGGTATTTTTTTATCATGATTTACCCCCTGATGGATGACTTATTTTCCATTCTTTATATTCTTCCAAATCCCTGTCCAGTAAAAACAAGCAAAGGGCCATAACCGCAGCATCATCAATTTGGCCAATTCCCAACAAATAATCAGGAATAAGATCTAATGGATTGATTATATAGAGAATTGCCAAAAAAATCCCCAGGATGGACAGAAAAGGAATTTTGCGGTACTTCCCTGTACAATAGTCTTTTATTAAAGGAATGATTAGTTTTAATTTATCCAGGAAAAGTGGCATCAAATCTGCTTTAATATGTTTATTATATTGATATTTTTATAAAATACGGCTTCTAAAAACAAATTTTATTTGAAAAGTGCAACTATATGCCGATCGTTTACACAATCAAAGAGGGAAACGAAAGTCTATCAACCCACTCCGGGTTAGCACTTATCAGTGCATTAATACACCGAGCTCAGTTACAGAAACGTCTATACGGAACCCGGCTTGTCCAGTGCAACAACCCAGTAAATTCTCAGCAAAGAAAGTTGGGGATGTCCTTGACATATCTAAACAACCTTATCAATTTCCCTGAAACAGAAAAAGTTGAGGACGACCATTGTAATAATGGAAACAGGTAAATAATATTCTATCTGAAATCATGATGGATGCGGCGAAATAATCTGTCAAACCGCGGGGGGTGTGCGTGGCTTTTCTTCCCCCCTGTGTTCACCGGCCGCTTCGCTCCAGATGCAGAGAATAGATGGACAGCATAATCGATCTGTCTCCATTTTCTTTTTCCGCAGCACCATAATTCAGCTATCAGAATCATACTTTTCAGGCTAATACAAGTAGAATTTATAACGACTTTTTATCACCACACAAGCAGTTTAACAGCAAAAACCAGGACCATGAGGAAAACGATTTTCCGGATCCAGTCATGGCCTTTTTTCACGGCCAGATGACTGCCTATCCAGCCACCGATTGAGTTTCCGGCTGCCAGTGAGAAACCAAGGCCATAATTAACCTGCCCGTGACCCATGAAAACAACCAGCGCAACAATATTAAAGGCAACGATGACAAACACCTTTACGGCGTTGATGCGCACCAGATCAAGGCCATGTACCAGCAGAGCTGAAATGATGAAAAACCCCACACCCGCCTGGACACATCCGCCATAGATACCGATCCCGAAAAAAGAAAGCAGCAGCACCCCGGTGCGCAGCGGCGTCATGTGGCATGCTTTGATCTGCCAGCGGCGGGCCGGATCCACGAGGGTCAGCACCAGCACACCGACCATAATGACCGCCAGAACCCGGTTGAACAGCTGATCATCGATATTGACCGCCATGCGGGCCCCGAAATAACTGCCCACCAGGGCAGGACCGGTGCATAAAAAGGCCAGTTTTGCCGGGAAAACCCCCTGTTTTCGAAACCCTCTGACCGCAACGACATTCTGGCATAAAATGGCCACACGGTTAGTACCGTTGGCGGTCGCCGATGGCAGGCCCATGAAAATCAGCAGGGGAAGGGTCAGCATCGAACCACCCCCTGCGATGACGTTCAGCACACCGGCCACCACACCTACTGCTGCCAGCAGAGGGCACTGCCACGCTATATCGGGAACCATGGTTAAATCTCCTGTTGAGTTGTATCCCCCTGAAGGCGAAAGCCATCAGGAATCATTGCCTCCGGCAACCATACCAATTCCGAAAGGGCATGTCTCTTTTATTTTTTATACAAAGCCGGAATCGGTTCACCTGGAGCGCAAACGGGCTTGAATAACTGCGCCCATAACGTCGTGAGGACCGTCCCGTCCGTTTCCGGCTTCTCCAGCATGATACGGGGGGATGCCGGGGCCATGAAGCTAAAGCGCAAAAACCCGGCAAGCCTCAAACAGTTTGCGCTTCTTAACGCTTCATGGCCCCGGCAGCTTTTCCCCCGATCGTGCAATGTTCTACGCCGGCAACGGCCGGGACTTCGAAACTACACGTAAGAGAATATGGCCGCGGTTATGATCAAGTCCGCCAAACGAAGCGGGCGGTGTGAATATTTTTCCCCGTTATCACAGCTTTGATCAGTCCAATGAAAGCTATATCATTGTGTTGCTTTAAAAAATACATGGGATCAAATTCGCTGAATTTATGGAGCGAACACTAATTATACTTGAATTTTATCTGTTTCGGTTCTAAATATTACTTATGTTTATACCTTTTATTTCACTCAACGTATGAACATGTCCATCAGGCTGGAAACGGCGGCAAAAATGACTTTTCGTTAATACGGCACTTCGGTCGTTGTCTGAAGATATCTCCGGATCGAATTTATGCGCATCCGCAATTACTCAGACGCTGTATCCCCTAATATTTCAGGAGAAAAGCAATGAACGATAGAACGATCTACATTACAAAATTTGATCTGGAACGACTTGAACAACTCCTTGAAAAGGAAATGACTTTCGATTCCCGTGACCGGTTGGATCTGGAAGAACTGGAAAAAGAACTGTCCCGGGGCATAGTGGTTGATTCAAAAAAAGTCCCGGCAAATGTGGTTACCATGAACTCAAAAGTCAGGCTGCTTGACCTGGATACCAATAAGGAGATGGTGGTTACGCTGGTTTTTCCCCTGAGCGCAGATATCGATCGAAACAGGATTTCTATTGTATCTCCCGTGGGTACCGCCATTTTAGGATATTCCGCCGGAGATGAGGTGGAATGGAAGGTCCCGGCAGGCATCCGGCGCATCAGAATAGAAGAAATTCTGTACCAGCCCGAAGCTTCGGGGCATTACAGCATTTAGAGATCCATACTGGATTTACAAACCGAGTCTTTACTTCAGGGCCTCGACACAATTTATTCCTGACGGGGCCCATAGAGCAATCCCGCCTGCGCGAAAATGAAGGGTGTGGGTACTTCTTAGGGGTTCATCAAAAATTACAGGTATGTATTTTCCCCGAACGGGCAAGTAATGATATCTGACCCTTTTGACCATCGACCGGCTCCACGCTGGCGAAGCCAGCTGCACGAAATCATATTCGAAGCCGATACGCCTGCCGGCAAAGCGTTTGATGTCGTGTTGATCTGGAGCATCATTATCAGCGTATCGGCTGTCATTCTGGAAAGCATGTCCGGTTTCAAGAGCAAGTTCGGCAGCACGCTGTTCGCCATCGAGTGGTTTTTCACGATTTTATTCACGATCGAGTACATCCTGAGGCTGCTCAGCGTGGGGCGGCCCTTGCGCTACGCAAAAAGTTTTTTCGGAATAGTAGATCTTCTGGCCGTCATTCCGACGTATGCAAGCCTTTTTATGCCCGGCAGCCAGTATCTGCTGACCGTTCGGATTCTGCGCCTCCTTCGCATCTTCAGAGTATTCAAGCTGACCGCCTACCTGAACGAAGCAAAGGTGCTCACCAGCGCCCTGCGGGCCAGCCGCCGGAAAATCAGTGTATTTCTCCTGGCCGTTATCACGATCGTAGTCATCATCGGCTCGTTAATGTATGTCATCGAAGGGGAAGAAAATGGCTTCACCGACATTCCGGCCAGCATATACTGGGCGATCGTAACAATGACCACCGTCGGTTACGGAGATGTGTCCCCTCAGACACCGTTCGGAAAGGCCATCGCCTCCCTGGTCATGATCATGGGCTACGGAATTATTGCCGTTCCCACGGGCATTGTAACCGTCGGCATCGCCCAGGCCGTCAAAAAAACGACATCCACACAGGCATGCCCGCAGTGCGGGGCTGAGGGGCATGACCCGGATGCCGGCTATTGCAAATATTGCGGTGCACATCTGTAAAACCGGGCCGGCGGGAAAAAATCCATGAAATCATATAATCACTTTTCCGACAGGATCCGCGGCCTTGCCCGGGCTGGCTCATCAGCTATTCTCACACTCCGCCGCGGTTTTTTTTGAGCGGATAAATCCGCTGCGGGTCGGAAAAATATTCCTTTGTCATCCGGAGCACGACCGGACTCAGAACAATCAACCCGATCAGATTGGGCCATGCCATCAGGGCGTTGCCGAT
Organism: Desulfobacterales bacterium; assembly: GCA_028704555.1. NCBI lineage: Bacteria > Pseudomonadati > Thermodesulfobacteriota > Desulfobacteria > Desulfobacterales > Desulfobacterales bacterium. Next base: position 28,403 of record JAQWFD010000040.1, on the reverse strand, counting down.
ATCCGAAATCGTCCATACCAGGTCCAGTTGAACCGACGCACCGACCGGCAGCAGCAGGCAGTAGAATATCCGGTAGGGCATCACCATTTTTTTACCGAACAGGTAGTCAATGCACCGGTCTCCGTAATACGACCAGCTGATGGCAGTTGAAAAGGCAAAAAAGATAATGCCGAAGGCCACGATATACCCCCCCGGCCCCGGCATACCGGTCCCGAACGCATTGGCGGTCAAATCCGCACCGGTAAGGCCCAGTTTGTAGGCATCGGTAAGGATAATGACAAGAGCGGTCATGGTGCAGATCACGATCGTATCGATAAAGGGCCCCAGCATGGCGACCAGGCCTTCCCGGACAGGTTCGCTGGTCTGGGCCGCACCATGAGCAATCGGTGCGCTGCCAAGCCCTGCCTCATTGGAAAACACACCTCTGGCAACACCGAACCGAATGGCCTGCGCCACCGCAGCCCCCGTAAAACCACCGGCAGCGGCCGTTCCGCAGAACGCATCATGAAAAATGAGTGAAAAGGCAGCCGGGACGCCGTCCATATACCTGAAAATAACCAGCAACGCGCCGGCAATATAAAATATGGCCATAAAGGGAACCAGGCGGCTGGCCACCTGCCCGATCCGCTTGATCCCCCCGACAATGACAGCAAACACCAGGGCACCGATCACCAGTCCGGTGACTATCTTTGGAATTCCAAAATACGTCAGCACCGGCTCGGCAACCGAATTGGCCTGAACCATGTTTCCGATGCCAAAGGAGGCAATCACGGCAAATACGGCAAACAGCATACCCAGCCACTTCTGGCCCACGCCCCGTTCCAGATAATACATGGGGCCGGCCCCCACGGTGCCGTCCTCATTGACAACCCGGTAATGCAACGATAACAGGCATTCGGCATACTTGAGGCCCATGCCGAAAACGGCGGTCACCCACATCCAGAAGACAGCGCCCGGACCACCCAGCGCAACTGCCGTGCCCACGCCGGCAATATTGCCGGTCCCGATCGTGGCCGACAAGGCGGCGCTCAGCGCCTGAAAATGGGTAATTTCCCCTTCATCTTCCGGATTGTCGAACTTTCCCGAAATCAGGTTCCAGGCATAGATAAACTTTCGCAACTGGATGCCGCGGACCAGTAATGTAATAAATATTCCCGTACCTACCAGCAGAACGATAGTTACCGGACCCCATACGATACCGCTGAGTCGTGCCAGAATGGTTTCCATCACACTTTCTCCTTGGATTTAGTCAGATGAGCCGTAACGTAAATTCTGACTTCATAGCTTTAAACGCATTCCAGATCAAGACTCAATTGGCATTTCGTCAATCCGGTTCAAACCATCAGGTTAAATACCAGTCCTGTCCCGACAGCCATCCAGAAAATTGCCAGCAGAAAAGCGCTGAGCATCGGCAGCTTAAAAATCCGCTTCAGCATCACCACTTCCGGAATACTGGCACCGGCGCCGCCGATAACCAGGGCAACGACCGCCCCCAGGCTCATTCCTTTATCAATCAATGCGATGGCAACGGGTATCATGGTTTCAACTCTCACATACAGCGGGACACCAATGACCGCCGAAAACGGTACGGCCAGAATATTGTCCCGACCGGCATACCGCAATAAAAATGCCTCGGGGACAAATCCATACGCCAGGGCGCCTAATGCCACACCGATCAGAATATACGGCAGAAAGTGTTTGAACTGCATCACTGATTCCATGAATATGCGATGCCATCGGCCGACTCCGGAAGCTGCTGCCAAAATTCCGGCAGGATCGTTGGCGGCCATGGGAAAAATCTCCGTCTGACAGCATCCGGTATTTTGCGCCATCGGAAAAGGTTCCGCCGCCGGATTCGATTTGGGTGGGGTGCAGCAACAGGCTATGTTTTCAACCAGCACATCATTACGGACAAACCGCTGAAAGTTAAATTTTTCGAGCAAAAAACTGACCGATATGGCCATGAGCAGAGCCATAATGGAATAGATCAGCGTTGCGTTCAATCCGAAGGCCATGAAAAACAGGCTGACAATCACCGGATTGACCAGCGGCGAGGAAAACAGAAATGACATGGTCGAGCCGAATCCCGCGCCTGCCTTGAGCAACCCGACCGTAATCGGAATGGTTGAACAGCTGCAAAACGGTGTCAGGGCGCCCAGACCTGCCCCCACGATATACCCCCGGCCTTTTCTGGAAGAGAGCATCCCCTGAATTTTTTCGCCGGGAACAAATTCGTTGATCACCCCTACGATAAAACTGATTCCGACAAACAGCACCATCAACTCAGTCACCGTCCAGGCAAAAAAGCCCAGCGCATTTTTCGTCATCACCAGAATACTGTCCATTTGAGATGACTCCTTTTTTTAATTTTATACTTCTAAAATAATAGAATTATAAACCGTAAAATATACCCGGATATCTCCATCTCCGGACATATCAAAATCCATATCTTCTCAGCCATGCAAAAAAACGGATCCCCCTTCCAGGTATCTGATGCTACCGCTTATTCCCCTTCAAAACACCCGGGAGCACCCGGGACATCACCAACCCCGGTACAGCATTCGGACATGAGAAAATGAATCAATTCCGAAAGGACGTCATACTGAGGTACGCAATACAGTATCCGGCTTTCACGAACCTGTTGAATCAGACCGGCTGACACCAGACGGGAAATATGATGTGAAAGGGTTGATGCAGGCACCTTCAACGCCCTCTGGAGATCACCCACCGGAACGCCCCCCCTGCCGGCCCTGACCAGGTAGCGGAAGATGGAAAGCCGGGTGGTATTGCCAAGCTCAGCCAGACATTTTGCAGCATTTTCGTGTTCCATGGCAATCTTTCATATACGCCGGGTCGGCACCTGTCAATCTATATTTCTAAAATAGTCGAAATGTATTTTTCGTTTCCGCGCCAACCCGCATGCAATGAATTTTTGCAATATCCTCCAACTTATTGTAAAGTTTAATTACTCAGGCATGACAAATCAAATTTTCACCGGCAGTGCCGCATCACATGACCTGTGGCGTCCAGAGCAGCCCTGCCCGAAGAGATGATCAGCGCCAGGGCACTTTTCGGAATCAGCCTGCCGTCGGATCAGGCAGCCGGCTGCCCTGCTGCTTTCCGGCGGCGGTCCATCAGGAAGGCAACCGCCGACAACCCTGCTGCGGCAAAGATGATCAGCGCGGAAATGCGGAAGGTTCCCGAAATGCCTCTGACCAGTGCAACCGCCGGTGCGGTGGTGATATCAAATCCCGGTCCCGGACTGGCGCCATTTAACGCCATCACGGTAAACAGGGCGCCGATCAGCGGAATCCCGGAGGTATTGCCCAGCGTACGGGACAGGCCCAGAAGGCCCGATGCCACCCCCAGGTGATGTCTGGGCACTTCACCCATGATGGCGCTGTTGTTGGGGGATTGGAATATGCCCATCCCGATTCCCAGGGGAAACAACCGCAGGACCAGCCCCGTCACGCCGAGACCCGGATGCAGGCAACTGATCGCCAGGCAGCCTGCCGAAATGACCAGCAGGCCGATCAGGCTGATGCCCCGGGGCCCGAACCGGTCCGAAAGGATACCGGCCCATGGGGCGGCCAGTCCCATACCCATGGGGATGACCATGAGCATCAGGCCGACCTGCGTGGTCGAATAGCCCATGACCATCTGGAGAAAAAACGGAATCACGAATATCCCGGCGTTGGCCATAAAGGACAAAAATCCCATCACCAGGTTCAGGCTGAACAGGACGTTTTTAAACAGGCCAAGATCGATCATGGGCTGACAGACGCGCGATTCGACCGTGATGAAAAGCCCCAGACCGGCCGCCGAGCCGCCGAGCAGCATCAGTACCCGAAAATCCTGAAAATGGAACCGCTGGCCCAGCGTCATGCCCAGCGCATAGCACGCCAGGGTCACCAGCAGGATCATCGCGCCAGCCAGATCAAAACGCGGCCTGGCCCCCGCCACCGGGGGAAGATGCACATACCGGCCGACCACCGCGGCGGTTATCAGCCCCAGGGGCACGTTGACCAGAAAGATGGATCGCCATCCGGCCAGACCGATCAGCATTCCGCCGAGGGGCGGCCCCATGGCAAGGCCGACCGAAACAATACCGCCGATGATGCCCAGCGCCCGGCCCCGCTCGGATGAGGGAAAGATCTCGATAATAATCGCCATGCCGACCGCCTGCATCATGGAGCCGCCCAGGCCCTGCAGTGCCCGGAAAGCGATCAGCCAGCCCGCACCGGGGGAAAGTCCACACAAAATCGACGCCAGGGTGAACAGCGTCACCCCCGTCATGCAGACCTGTTTTTTGCCGATCATATCGCCAAGCCGGGCCACCGTCAGCATAAAGGACGTAAGCATCAGCACATAACTGATCACCACCCACTGAACCGTGGCAAAATCCGTATGCAGCTGCCGAACCAGTGTGGGCAGAGAGATATTGACAATACTAACGTCGATGGTCGCCATGAACACACCGAGCCCGATGCCGGTCATGGCCCACCATTTTCCTTGATTTGTGCCGTCTCCATCGACTGATTTCATATGATTCCTGCGTTACATTGATTTTCTGATATCCGAATATTTTTCCCGCAATGCCGACAGTCCGGCATCCGAGCCTCTCAACGGATGTCCTTTGAGGATACTCACCCTCACGGTTTTCTGCCGGCCCTGTTTTTTACCAGATTCATTACGCCATTTCCAGCAAAAGAAAAAAATGCCCGGCAGGGGTTGCAAAACCATAAAACCGACTTATTATATTATTTCACCCTGCCGATAAACGGCGGGGTGATTTTTTTTAAAAAACCGTCTAACAGGACAATTCCTAAGTTCAGAACCCCTGACATAGTGATTATAACATATTGATATAAAAAGTGTTTACCAAAAAATATCATATTTTGAAAAGCAACACCGCAATCAAATCTATCTCGCACAAAGCCGCAAAAATTTAAAGAATTCTAAACTTTTTTTTGCGCCTTGGCGTAAAAATCATTTTGCTTCCGGATCGACAGGCGCTGAGAAGGCTTTAAACAAATGCACCTCCTGAAAACGATCATATTGTGTTGCTTTACAAAACACGGGAACTCAGGACTTCTGAATTCAGGTAAATATCCCACACAAAAAAACAAAAAGGAGATACACCGATGAGCGATCTTTCAACATTTACACTGTACAGCGGCGGGCACAAAGGAGCAGAATCCGAGTTCGGAAAACAGGCCGCACACTGGGGAACACGTGAAGTCAATTTTTCATTCGAAGGCCACTTGGTGGAGCGAGACATCGGCATCCGGATGCTGACACAGGATGAGCTGAAAAAAGGCGATATCAGCATGGAAATCGTTTCAAAACGCATGGGCCGTACTTATTCGAAAGCCGATAAAATCCGGAAGGTCATCCAGTCGATCTTTCACATGGTCAACAACGGCTACCAGGTGTTTGCCATCGGATGGATTCAGCCGGATGGCACCGTAAAGGGCGGCACCGGCTGGGGCGTAGAACTGGCCAAGCTGTTCAACCGGTCCGTCAGTGTCTATGACCAGGACCGAAAAAGCTGGTTTTCATGGGAAGATAACCAGTGGGTGAAAGATACCCCGGTGATTTCCAGCAGCACCTTTGCCGGAACCGGCACCCGCAACCTGACCGACGAGGGCATAGATGCCATCAGAGATCTGTTCACCCGATCGTTTGGCGAGGCGTAGGCAGAGGTCGGAAGTCGGAGGTCGAAGGTCGGAAAATTGATTACTTTGGGTTGAGTTAAGAGGGAAAAGCTGATAGCGGCTCGTATAGGCTTCAGCCTTCGCATGGGGCGGACCCCCGTGTCCGCCCTTCGGATTCAAGGATGAGATCAGAAGTCAGAGAACAGAGGACTCACGGCTCACGGCTCAAAAGGAGGTCATTCATGAACCTGGAAGATGTAAAAGCGTTGATGAGAAAAACCGGTTGGGGAATACTGGCTACCACGGACGGCGAAACCGTCGGGGCCCGTCCCATAGGCGGATGGGCATGGATGGAAACCGAGCTGTGGTGCGCCACCTCCAGCGCCTCGGAAAAGATCGCCCACCTGAAAAAAGTCCCGCAAGCCGAGTACTGTTTTGCAAGCACTGAGGGACGACATGTGAGGATATCAGGCCCCTGCGCCCTCAGCACGACCATCGCCGACAAGCTCCGGCTCTACGAGGCGGTTCCCCTTTTAAAAAAATACATCCCGGATCCGGCCTCACCCGACTATATCGTGATCCGGATGACGCCCGAAAGAATCCGGATGATGGAAACACTGGATATGAAATACCAGGCGGTTGAGCTGCCGTAATCGAAAACCGCGGCATTTCATATCGACCGGTACCGCCACGGTTATCACCGCAGAGACAAAAAAACGCAAAAACTCGGCAAGCCGCAAACAGTTTGCGCTTGTTTTTTTTTGGAGGTGCCATGACCGGGTCGAACTTGATCCGGCAGATTTTTTCCGGCCCGATACCGCGATAGAGAAGGCCGTCAAACAGATCAATAAACCGGCGGTAATTTTCCCGGTTGAAATTTCCGCCGATGCCGATTTCCACCCGATCACAGGTGTGAAGTATGTTATCGATAATGATGTCAAAGCTGCCCTTTCTGTTTTTAAACGGCCGCGTTGTGTTATGAATTTCCGCCGGTTACGCCCCGGCCCCCGGCAAGCGCGCCAAGCTTTCCGGAGATCGAGCAGATGCGCGGTATGCTCAGCAGGGGCTCTCCCCCGTAAAAATCCACGGTCAGCGCGGTTTTTTCCGGCGCAAGCCTCTTTTCGATAAAGCAGATGAGGGCGGCCTCGGTCTGATCGGACATGTAAAATTTTCCTTTGTTTTCCCCCTCGTAGCAGTAGGGGCAGGCAAAGTTGCAGTCCAGGTTGAGCACCACGGTGATCTTCAGGCGGGGATTTTTCGCATTGATGCGGTCGATGCAGCCGGCCATGGCCTCTTTTTCAGCGGCGGCATCATCGACGATGAATATCGTATGCGGCCAGCAGATGTTTATCCTTATCTGAAAGCGTGCCGGCTTTGGCAGCATCCAGAACTCTCCGGCTGACGCGCAGCAACGAGGCCCTCCGGGTCGAATAGACCAGCACCCGGTCCGGGTCTTCGCTGCAGGAAAATTGTTTAAGATAACCAGAGAGCATCATCTATTACCTCCCCTCCCCTGATAGACTGTTACTCTTTCGTGGGTTCAGTCACTAAGGAAGCTACCGCACCCTTGCCGCAATCTTCTGTGGATACGTCCTCCATGGCTTTTCCCTCATCCAGCACCTCGATTTCATGTCTATCCATTTTCATGCCGCACTCCTTTCATGTTAAAGAATCAACCTGTTACCTGCGTTCTGACGGCCTGCCTCGCAAACCGCCCCCGGGAGCAGGCGCTTTCTAAAACCGGACCCGGATTCCGGCCTCGATCCACCGGCGGGGATCATCATACATGTCACTTCTAAACTGACTTCCGTTAAACAGGTTATGAGCGCTGAAAAAAACTTCCGGAGTCATCCGGTCTCGGACAAAAACTTTCCTGGCCAGATTAAAATCACAGATAAAGTCAAACGCGGAATCTTGCTCGTCCCAGTAGATAAAGTGTCCGGTCAACCCGGCGTTCATCGAAGTCTTGTCATCGTAATAAATTCCCGTGTTGAACACGTAGCGGTCCAGCGCGCGCGACTCATTTTCGGATTTGATGCGGGTGTACACGCCGCCGGCACTCACCGACACATGATGCACCGGGGCAGTTCCGGCCTCCAGCTCGACGCCCTGCCGCCAGACATCGCCCGAATTGATCCAGTAACCATGGGAGGAGCCGCTCGGAGAAACATATTGTATTTCATCGTCCAGTGCATGATAAAATGCGATTGCCTTTATTCTCAGGTAGTCAATGGCCCTTGTCTCGAGCCCGGCCTGGCAGGACCCGACCGTTTCCCGTTCAAGATCCGGATTCGGGTCAAAAAACCACCCGCCGCCGGACACCCATGACAAATTCGGGCGGTTGTATCCCCGTGAGGCCGTCAGCCGCAGCACCGAGTCCTCATTCAGGGCAACCGCGGCCCCCAGGCTCGGGCTGACAAAGTCCCCGGTCAGACTGTCATGGTCGTACCGGAGGCCGAGATTCAACGTCACCCGCCCCAGATCGAGCGTGTCATTGACAAAAAGTGTCCATTCCTCCACCTCGGGCGAGGTGCTCCGGGTCAACGAAAACCGGGTTTCCGCCTGATCCAGCTGCGCGGATTCAAACTCCGCCCCCAGCATCAGGCAATTGACGGCCGCCTCCCAAGTTAATATGGCGCTTACGGATTCGCTATTTTCATCATACGAATCATCAATCACCGTCTGATCGGTCGAAAGCAAATTGTAATACATGCTCTGTTTGTACTGATACTGATTCCCCGACAGGGCGAGCTTCACATTCGGCAGCAACTGACCGTCGGCAAATGCGGTTATGAAAAAATGGCGAAAATCCGTGGGGACACTGAGCCCGTACGATGGAAAATCCCCCTGATTCTGCTCCGGTGCGCTGTAGGCGGCGCTCAGCCCCGCCGTCCAGTCCGGGGATAGGGCCAGGGTCAGTTTGGAATAAAGCGGCGTGCTCTCAAACCACCGGTTATTTTTCAGCCCGTCAGACGCCTGGTGACCCGCAAACCCGTAAATGCCCACCCCGCCGATTTTGCCGGACATCTGCGCCCGGTAATCCAGCGTGTGACGTTCGCCGTAAGAGGCGCTGAAAGCCCCCTCAGTCTCCCCGGAAGGGGCCGGCCTTTTGGTGATGAGGTTGATGACCCCTCCCAGGGATGAGCCCCAGACCGATGAGGCCGGGCCTTTGACGATTTCAATCCGGTCGATAATGGCCACGGGAATAAAATTGGTCTCGGCAATGCCGCTGGAGCGGCTGTTTAAGGTCACCCCGTCGATCATCACCCGGACATGCGTACTGTCCGAGCCCTGGACGTAAAACTGCGACAGGCTGCCGAATCCCCTGCCGCAAAACTGCACATAAAGCCCGGTCACCGTGTTTATGACCTCAGCCACCGTGTGGGCGTTCATCTTTTCGATCTCATCTGCCGTTACAATTTCCATATTTTCGGCCACCTCGGACACGGGCCTCGGGTAGCGCGTGGCGGTAGCTACCAGCTCGTCCGGATCGTAGAACAGTTTAAGATACGCCAATTCGTCTTCCGCTGCCGCAAAATCAGCCATCTGACACAGTCCCCACACCGTCACCGCCGCTACCGCCACCGAACGACCTTTTCTCAGAACCGCTTTCAGATTCATCAATCCTTCTCCAGTCGAACAATTTAAACTTTTTGTAAAAAAAGTAAGAACAAAACTTTTTGACACATCTTGTCAAAAAAATGACTTTTTTGAGCTATTAAACGCTTCTACCTTGACAGAAAATTTTAGTCAAAGTAAGGGTATAGCTTTTATATGATTTATCTAACCAAAAGGGATATAATTTTGTACGCGAACAAACGCCCTTTACTATTCATACCGGTCCTCATTTGCCTTGTTTTCCTTGCTCTGTATCCCTCTCCGGCTCCTGCGAACGACCCTTCGGTCGTCTGCCTGCAGAGTATGAGGGTCAAACCATATGATGAGGCGCTCGAGGGGTTTAAATCCCGCTGTACCGCTGATATCAGGCGTTTTATCCTGTCCGAATCCGAGGACGTTGACATCATCGGAAAAATCCGCGGAATAAGGCCCGGCTTCATATTAGCGATCGGCCAGAATGCCCTGCGCCGGGCCATGGAAATTACAGATATCCCCGTGGTATATCTGATGGCTCCCGAACCTTCCGCCGGCAGTCACCGGAAAAACATCTGCGGCATCAGCATGCAGGTGGACGCACAAAGACAGGTCGAGCTGCTTTCCATGACCCTGCCGGATATCAAAAATATCGGAGTGATTCACAGTCCGGCTTATCCGCCTGGTTTTATAAGGCAGGCCGCCAGCGCCGCAGCCAGAACCCATATCCGCCTGATAACCCAATCGGTCTCTGATGCAAAGCGGATGCCAGAGGCGTTATTAAAAATGGCTTCCGGCATCGATGCGTTCTGGATGCTTCCGGACATGACGATCATGCCTCCGGAGATCATAGAATATCTGATGGAGTATTCGGTGGAAAACCGGATACCACTGATATCGTTTTCCCGAAAACATATTGACATTGGTGCCGTCATATCGATCAGCACGGAGGCCTTCGATATGGGCCGTCAGGCCTGGCAGATCGCCGAAAAAATTCTGTCGGTCAATCGGGGCGCACCGGTCGAAAAAATCGTCAGGCCCCGGAAGGCCATCGTATCCATCAATCCGGTCAGTGCGAAAAAACTGTGTGTCACCATCGATCCGGTAATGAAACATACGGCAATAGCCGATAATGAAAATAATTCGTCCGTCATTTCGAGCCCTTTTACGTTTTAACCCCCTGTTCGGTTCGTTCACGGGGATTGTGACCGGCCACCGATACCGGTCTCCGCATTTGCAGACAGGAACCGCTACCACATGAAATGCTTGTCAGTCTCATTTTCATCCAGGATATCTGCTGTTTTCACGTTTTTCATTCTGATGATGTCCGTGGCATTTTCACTTTTCTTCATCCGTTACGAAACCAGAATCCTGGAGGCCAGTCTGTTTGATAACGGCCGCCTGCTTTCCGAGATTCTGGCGAAAAACTCAAAAATGGGGGTGTTTTCCGAAAACAAGGCGCTGCTGAACGGGCCGGTCCAGGGAACACTCACGCACCCGGACGTGATCAGATGCGCGATATACAACCGGGAAGGAAACCAGCTGATCTGCGATGACCAGGACGGAATCCCCGCATCCGGATCAACCGGCCCGGGGCTGATGGTTTCCCCCGGCATTGTCGACCGGCTGACATCCGGCACATATACCGCATGCATTGAATCCGATCAAAACGCACAATTCTGGGCCCCGGTCTACTCCGCCCCCTCCGACATTTTTAGCGACCATGTCTATGCCCGGCAAGCGACTCAAAAAATTTGCGCAACGTCCATCATCGGTTTTGCCAGCGTCACCCTGGACAAGACCTCTCTGAAAAAAAAAATAAATTTACTGATGCTCACCATTACCGGTATCTGTTCGACATTCTGGCTTTTCGGCTCGGTAATAACGTTTGTGATTTCAAAGCGGATAACATCACCGCTGCATCGCCTGACCCAAGCGGCGCTGGGCCTCAAACAGGGCATTCAGCCGGTCCCGGTGGTCGTTGAAACCCGCGATGAAATCGGACTTCTGGCAGCTGCGTTCAATTCCATGGTCAAAACGCTGCACCAGCGGGAAAAAGCCCTTCAGAAAACCAACACCCGCCTCGAAAAACGCGTCACCCAAAGAACAGTTGAGCTCGCTGAGACCAATCGAAAACTGAGGCTGAAAATCAGGGAAAAAGAAGCGACCGAAATAGAACTGATAAAAAGCCGTGAAAAATACGCCGCCATCCTGGAAAATATCGAGGAAGGCTACATCGAAATCGATCTGAACGGTCAGATGACGTTTTTCAGCAATCCCCTGTGCAACCTTCTCGGGTATTCCCCGGAACAACTCGGGCAGATGCGAATCTGCGATGTGACCGATCCGGAAAGCCGGGATGACATGCATCAAGCGCTCTCTGACATTTTAAAATCACCGGAAAGCCGTTATCTGCCAAATTATAAAGTCCGGCGTTCCGACCAGACGGCTCTGATTCTCGATCTGTCGATGAGCCCGCTGACGGACTGCGGCAACCGGCTTATGGGAATACGGATCGTCACCCGCGATATTTCCGAACGCCTGAAGGCCGAACAGCACCGGCTGAAACTGGAACAGGAGCTGGAACTGGCACAACGGCTCAAGGCCATCGGAACGCTGGCCGGGGGGGTAGCGCACGACTACAATAACCTTCTCATGGCCATTCAGGGAAACATCTCCCTGATTCAAATGGACATGGATTCGACGCATCCGTTCCACGAAAAAATAAAAAAAATCAATCACTGCATCGAGATGGCCGCCAATCTAACCAAACGACTGCTGGGCTTTGCCAGGGGCGGCAAGTATGATATCCGGCTGCTCAATATCAACCTGATCATACAAAACACCATCGACATGTTCGGCAGAACCCGCAAGGAAATAAAAATCCATGTAAATCCGGAGCCGGATATCCGGATGATTGAAGCCGATCAGAGCCAATTTGAACAGGTCCTTCTCAATATTTATATCAATGCGTGGCAAGCCATGCCCAACGGAGGATCTGTTACCATCAAAACAAAAAATATCGACCTTACCAGCCGGGACGTCGAGGCATTCGATGTGTCCCCCGGCCGGTATGTTCAATGCGACATACAGGACACCGGCATAGGCATGGCGGAAGATGTCAGGTGCCGGATCTTCGAGCCGTTCTTTACCACCAAGCAGATCGGAGGGGGGTCCGGACTGGGGCTGGCCTCTACATACGGCATCATCAAAAACCACGGCGGATTTATCACCGTCGATTCGGTTCAGGGGAAAGGCAGTACGTTTCATATCTTTATGCCGGCATCCGACAATTCCTGTACGAAACAGCACAAGCCTGCCCCCCCTCAGATTCAAAAAAACGGATCTATTTTGCTCATTGATGATGAAAAGCTTATTCTGGATACCACAAAACTCATGATCGAAAGATCCGGCCGCACGGTCATTACCGCCGGCAACGGTGACGAAGCCATCGCCATTTACCGGAGAAACCCGGAAAAGATCGATCTGGTGATACTGGATATGATCATGCCCGGCTTGAGCTGCCAAGAAGTGATCCGGCAGCTCAGGAATATAAATCCGAATGTCGGAATACTGCTTTCAAGCGGATCATCCATCGACCAGCAAACCCGTCGACTGCTGGAATCCGGTCCAAGCGATTTTATTCAAAAACCGTATAATATGATAGAATTGTTACAAAAGATGTCAGACATGCTCTGCCGGCCGGCCTCTGCCGGAGCAGACTCCGGCAGATAAAACAATTGGCATCAGACTGGAATATATGATATTTTTCTTATACATTGATTTTGAACGGCACACCGGGACCTTTTCAGGATTTGAGTTTGGATTATTGGCACAGAAACCATAACCGTCAGTGATTTTCATCATGCATGGCGTCAGGATTATTTGACGTTCTTTTTCAGGAGATGACCGCATGAGCGATAAAACAGAATATGAAATCGAAATTTTTCCCGGTTGCTGGATCGATGCTGATCCGGACCACCTTTTTGACACCAGCTTCAAAAGCCTGACCGACTATGGCGATATTAACGACGCCCTTCTGGAAAAAGCCCTCTGGTGGATGGATGATTTAACTGAGGCGCCCAGATATGTGAGAAAAAAATAGGCATCCCCTTTTCCCTCTGCGGCCTTTGCGCCCGGGCGATATCCATGCGAAAACCTGGCAGCCGCGCTCTGCAGGGCCATGCCCTGTAACCCGAAAAAGGAGGACAGGATGAATACCCATTTAAAAGCAGCTCTGTGCGCCCTTCTGGTGCTGACTGCCGCCATGACGGCAATCCCCCGGATTTGCGCGGCTCAGGAAAAACAGGACATGGGGGGATGGGAAACGAACAGCCCCTACAATCAGCTGTATTCACCGGTTGAACGTGATGAATTCAAAGGCGTTGTCTCAGACATTCGGGAAGTAGTTCCCCTGTCCGGGATGTCCCCGGCAGTAGCACTGGTTATCCTTGACAGCGGCAGCGAATTGATCACGGTTCACCTTGGCCCCCGGTGGTTTATCGATCCCGGCCGGATGGGGATCAAAAAGGGGGACAAGGTTAAAATCAAAGGCGCATGGGCGGAGATCAACGGGGAAGATATTTTCATGGCATCCAAAGTCAAAAAAGGAGATTATTTTGAATTCAAGGTCCGTCTGACCCAGGACGGCACACCTTTCTGGACAATGACCCCTGAAGAATTTGCACGGGAAAACGCTCCGCGGTAAAAAATAAAAAAAAAGCCCTGTTTTTTTATTCAACGCTTGTAGTTCCAATGAAAAAATCATATAAGATATCGGTATACCGGTTGGTCCCGTACACAGAAAAAAACCGGGAATACGGAACAGCCCAAAAATGACGATAAATTTTCAACTTTCAAATTGATAAGGAGACATGACGGTTCAACATAACCCGGAAAACACTTTATGATATCGAGTCAAATCATTTTATTAGCCATCCTTCTTGTTCTTTCAGCCTTTTTTTCTTCCTCGGAAACGGCCTTTTTCTCGATCAGTAAAACCAAAGCAAGACATATTGCCAAGCAGGAAGGCAGAGCCTATGCACTCATCAAAAAAATGAAAGACGAGCCCCACAGGCTGCTGTCAACCGTCCTGATCGGAAATAATGTTGTCAATATTGCCGCATCTGCCCTGGCCACATCCCTGACCATGGAAGTTTTTCCTCGTTACGCGGTCGGGATGGCAACCGGCATCATGACATTATTGATACTGGTGTTTGGTGAGGTGTTTCCCAAATCCATCGCCACCCGGAACAATATCCTGATCGCCCGGATGGCGATTTTCCCCATTTACTGGCTGTCTATCCTGTTTTATCCGATCATCCGATTTTTGAATTTCATCCCCATGCTTACCGGTAAAATCAAAAAAACACCCGCCTTCACCGAAGAAGAGCTGATGACATTTGTCGAGGTGGTGGAAGAAGAGGGTGAAATCAAGGTGGAAGAAAAAGACCTGATCCATAAGATTTTCGATTTTGACGACACCAACGCGTCCGAAATTATGACTCCCAGAGGGGATATGTTCATAATAGACGTAAATGACAAGTTCCGAATCAATGAAATCATCCAGTCCGGTTTTACCCGAATTCCAATCATCGACGACGAAATCGACAATGTGATCGGCATTCTGAATATCAAGGATCTCTTGAGGCATATGACGGCTGAAAATCTGAATTTTGACCAGATCGACATCCGCTCGATCATGTTCAAGCCCTATTTCATTCCGGAAAACAAAAAACTCGACAAACTGCTTCAGCAGTTTCAGAAACGAAAAAATCATATTGCCATTGTCGTGGATGAACACGGCGGAATCGCAGGCCTGGTCACGCTGGAAGATGTTTTAGAAGAGCTGGTGGGAGAAATCGTTGACGAAACCGACCGGGAGGAGTCTCATATTATCAAGACCAAGAATCAGGATTGGATTGTTCTGGGAAAATCAGATATCGAAGAAGTCAATGAGCGGATTCATATGGATATCCCGGAGTCGAACGAATACGACACCTTTTCCGGTTATATCCTTGATCGGATCGGACGCATACCCGAAGAAAATGAAGTGATTCCTATCGGAAACCATCTCGTTACCATCCTGGAAAAAGACGGTAACAGAATCAAAAAATACGCCATCAAGCACAAAGACTCAAAACCGCAGGATACGCCTGACACGAATAAAATAAAACCGAAAAGTCTACAAAAAGTCTGAAAATAAAAGAGGGCTCGCCTCAGGTCTTTACCCATAAGTTTTGCGGAAAGGTATTCATAGCGGAATTCAGGCAGCAATTTACTCGCAGATGAAGACGGCAAGCGCTATACAGACACAAGTCTGCCCTCGATCAGGTCGATTTTAACATGATGAAAGGCGACTTACGGATTTTCCATGCGAATCGGTCCCTACAGATTTGACAGAATTGAATTTGCCGGCTCACTCGGAGATCTGGGGACACTCATCCCGCTTTCAGTGGCCCTGATGGTTGTCTGCGGCCTGGGCGTTACACCAGTTTTGTTGATGACAGGCCTGTCCTATATTTTTACAGGCCTGTATTTCCGGCTTCCCATACCGATTCAACCGCTTAAGGTGGCTGCCGCCATTGCCATCGCCTCTCCGGACCGGATAACAGTGCCGGTCATAGCCGCTGCCGGGATTCTGTTCGGGGCAATTCTGATCATTCTTTCCGTTTCCGGCCTGATTGACCGGCTGGCCGGTTTTTTTACCAGGCCCATCATCCGTGGCATCCAGCTGGGCCTGGGTCTGATTCTCATCACCAAAGGCATCCGGTTCATCCTGGATCATCAGCTGCTTGTCCAGAATCCCGAGTCGGCGATCCGTGCAGCCGGAATTCCGCTCAATCCGCTTCTCGGCATCCTGGGTTTTTTTCTGGCTCTGGTGCTGCTGTCAAACCGACGATTTCCCTCAGCCCTGGTGCTGATTGCAGCAGGGGCTGCGATCGGCATCGGATATGGCGCCCTGAAATCAACCGGGATTGATATAGGTCCAACCCCTATATCGATTGCCGGCATTCAGCCCATGGATATGCTCCATGCACTCGTACTTCTGGTCATCCCCCAGATTCCGCTGACCCTGGGCAATGCGGTGATCGGCACCGCCGATACCTGTCGAAGCCTGTTCGGCAACGACGAACGGACGCAACGTGTAACCAACCGGACCCTGGCCATGAGCATGGGACTGATGAATATCGTCACCGGCCTGATCGGGGCAATGCCCATGTGTCACGGGGCCGGGGGCCTGGCCGCGCACTACCGGTTCGGCGCGCGAACCGGGGGTTCCAGCATCCTGATCGGTGCCATTTTTCTGATTATCGCGCTGGTCTTTGGCAGGGCCGGTATCGGCATTCTGTCGTGTATTCCCAATGCGGTATTGGGCATTCTGCTGCTGTTTTCAGGTCTTGAGCTGGCCCTGCTGATCAGGGACGTAACAATGCGATCCGACCTTTTTGTAACACTTCTGATCGCCGGTATCGGATTCGCCACCACGAATATGGCCATCGCCTTTGCCTTTGGAATCATCGTGTATCACCTGATCCGGTGGAAGCAGATCCAGCTGTGAAGGCCTCGACGGACGGTGCAATTTATTCTTTACGAGATGCTGCTCAACCGGTTATTTTTCCGGAAAATCAAATGCTGTTTGACTTTTTTCCCGTATATCCTGTATAGACAAACAAATTTTTCGTTATGCCAAGCGACGATAGGCGTCCTGATTCCATGCATTGGTAGCCACCAGTTATATCAATATGCTATGAGCATTGGATCAGAAATTCTGCAATTGAATTACATGCGGTAAAAAAGCCTGCTATTTTCTTTTTAAAGCAAACGGTCCGTGAGTGGATTGATTCGTATGGATAAAGACAGTCTTCTATCTTTAGATATCGGCAAGGAGTTGCAAATCACCATAGACGGAATTTCGTTTCCCGTGCAAAGCAGACTGGTGGGCATTGACTCCGGCAAGTTTATCATTATCCACCCCCCATCCCGTTTCAAAGACGTCAAGCACAAACTCTATCCCGGCAACAAGATCATCGTCCGGTATCTGGTCAGAGGCGAGGTCGTCGCCTTTGCAACGTCGTTGATCGAAATCATATCCCAGCCGTCATTGCTGATGTTTCTGAAATTCCCCGAGAAACTGATCCATCAGAATATCCGCTCAGTCAAACGGGCAGCCTGTCTGATCCCCGTAATGACCCGGTTTGAAGAACACGTCTATCAAGGGGTTATCAACGATATCAGCCTGAAAGGGTGTCAGTGCATTATCATGATGCCCCCACCCCCCGACGCCCCGGCCTTTGAAAAAAATCAACCGATTGAACTTCATTTTAAATTTATCGGCGACAGGGGGGAGCAGACACTTTCCGGAATTATCAAAAATTTTCGGCACAAAAAAAACAGAGCCACGATCGGTGTCTCATTTGTCCACATCACGGATGAATTCGAAACCACCATTTCCGAATACATCGATCTGCTGAAAGATTTTTTTTCTCTGACAAAATAGCAGGTATCGCCTCAACACGGCCCGCCACCCTCCACCGCTGGCTGCGATGCCGTCGTCCCCCGATATCCGACACGGGTGCCCACCGGTTCAAACAGTTCCGGTGATGATTCCGGAATCATTCGGTAACCTCATCGCGATTCGTTCGATATTCACTACGCCTGCCCGCGCCAGCATCTTCCGAATCTGCCCTTCCGAATATGACTGGCCGGAAGCGGTCCCCAGAAGCATGTTCAACGCAAACAAGGCAGGAAACAGCGGGCCGTCCATCGTGTTATCGAGGATGAAATCATGAACCAGGATTTTCCCGCCGGGCTGCAGCGCAGCAACGGCCTTTCGAATAATTTTTTCACAATCTTCAGGGCCTTCCCCGTGCAAAATATGGGACATCCAGATAACATCATAGCTGCCGTCTATATCCTCGGTCAGGTAATTTCCTTCTGAAAAGGAAATTCGATCCGCCAGTCCAAACTGGTCAAAGACGCTTTCCGAAAACGGACGGGTCGTGGGAAGATCAAATACGGTCGCTGACAGTCCGGGATTCTTCAGGCAGAAAAATACGGCATACGTGCCTGGTCCTCCGCCCAGATCGAGCAGGCGCCTGCACCCGGCCAGATCGATCGCTTCGGCAACAGGGGGGGCCGTATGCTTTGCCATGTTGAACATTCCCATGAGAAAACTCTCCCGCCACTGATCATCGCTGAAAGAAGCCCTGTCCCTGACGGGCTCACCGGATATGACCGCCTGATCAAGCTTTAACCATGATTCGGCCAGATGATGATGGTGCATCAGCATATGCCCGAGATACTTCGAAGCGCTTCGGATCAGAAATGTCGTCGACGCGGCGGTATTTGAATACCGGCCGGCATTTTTGATCAGCAGCGCCATGGCGCAGAGGGCATCGAGCAGCATGGCCAATGCGCGTTCATCGACGTGGATGCGATCTGCGATCTCATTGGCACTCAGCCCACCGTCTCCGATAGCCGAAAACACATCCAGCTTGACCGCCGCTTGAAGCGTAAACCCCTGCCAGTAGGAGGAAGAAGTTTGAAGCAGTTGTTGAGCATTCCAGTCCTGATTCGTCATTAGATTTTCTTTCTTAGCAGTTGTGTGTCTTCTGTCCTCTGATCTCTGATCTCTGATCTCTGTCCCGCCCTTCAACTGCTTCACCCCGGAACGTATTGCAGATGAGTTGCAACTTCCAGCAGGATTGCGATCAGTGTGGCCGCCGTGGGCGTCAGAAGCCAGGCAATCAATATGTTCAGTATCTGCTGCCGGCTGACGGTTTTGATACCCTTAACGATCCCGACCCCCACGATGGCTCCGATCACCGCCTGGGAACTGGACACCGGCACACCGATGACCGTATAGATATGAAGGGTAATCGCTTCGGCCAGCACCACAACCAACGCGGAAAACGCATCCAGCCGGACAATCTTCTTTCCCACGGTTTCCATTACCCGACGGCTGAATGTCAAAATACCCAGGGCAATACTCACTCCGCCCAGCAGGGTTGCAGAAAACACACTCAGCGTTCCGGCACCGACAAATACGGCTGTGACATTTGCAACGTTATTGGCTCCGATCGCGTAAGCGCCATAGGCGCCGGCGGCAATCAATGCCAGACGCAACAGGATATCGGATTCAAAAAGATTCAGGTCAAGGCGGTTATAAATGGCCCCTGCTGTTTTGTATACCATTACCGCTATAACAACCGCTCCGATGGGCGTTCCCACCCAGCAGGCAATCACTTTCCCCAGACCGGCCAGATTCACCTGCCGGTTGATGAAACCGATTCCCATAATAGCACCCACAACGGCCTGAGATGCCGAAACCGGCAGGCCCAGCAGGGTCATGATCGTAACGGTAACCGCAGCTGCCACGGAGGAGACCACCGCCTGGTGAGGTGCCAAACGGGTCAGGCCCCTGAGCGTCTCAATTCCGGCCTGGCCTTCCAGCATCGCACCGGCAAGCACACAAACGGCAGCCAGAACCGCCGCCGTTCTGAATCTTAACATTTTCGAGGTCACCGCCGCACCAAAGGCATTGGATGCGTCATTGGCTCCCAGTGACCAGCCCAGGAATATTCCGCTGATAAGGCTGATCATCATACGCGGCGCTTCATGCTGATAATATTGATCTTCTTGGATACCCGGTCCACCTGATCCGAAATATGCCCCAGGTTGATCACCAGTTCTTTCAGCTGCAGTTTAAGAAACGGATCGACATCTGAATCAAACAGGTTGGTAATAATCCGCCGTTCAATATGATCACAATGGCTTTCGCATTTATCGATAATCACCACAAGATCCCGGATTTCATCACTTTTACTTAACAGCGCTTTGACCTGCCTGAGCATGAGATAAAAGCCGTCCAGCGATACACGGATCAGGTCTTTGACATCAGGCACGATAAAATCGGGAATCACGAGTTTCTGTGACTGGATCATATGAAGAATGAGCTCAAAGAGCCTCGGCACCTCGTCAATGGAATCCAGAAGGTTCATGATGTCTCCCCGGGATTCGGGGATCAGTGCCTTGCCGTACATCAGCGACTTGATCTCTTCCCGGATGTCATCGGCTTCGGATTCAAACTTGTGCGTCTGCTCGGTGAGAAAATCGAATTCGCAGATTTTTTTTATATCGATGCAGGTATTGACAGCCCTCGAAAAATTTCTCTGGGTCATTCTGAGCTTATCCAGATAGCTATAAATCAGGGATTCAACCTGCAATTCCTTTTTGAAAAAAAATTTGAGCATGAAATCTCCAATTGAAAGAGTGGATTATCTGCTGCGGGATTGTTCCGCGACGGCCTGATGAATATAGCCGCAATACCGATCGTATGCAGACGCGCGGATGCGCCATATCAGGGTAAAGTTACATATTGATGATATCTGAAAAAAAGTCAACATCTGTCGATCCGTGCCTTGCCGTAAGATCACAGCAAAAAGGCAGCTCGGGGAATGTAACGCTGCTGTTGTCTATCTTGGCTTCAATTTTTTCCTGAAATATTTTGAACATGAACCGTGAACATGTTATAGAAAGAAAGAAAATTTTTTTGAACGTCTGAACGAAAACTGCCATTTTTTCAGATGCGTTGAACACTGTTTATGACCAGCTTTCAACCAGATCCTACAAGTCACATTCAATCTGATTTTTTTTAAATAATTCAACCGTTATTCTAAAACAGGCTTTGAAGCTGAGGCCCATACGATTTAATCGGTTATGACTTCTCACCGGATTGAATCGTTGCGCCCGGTTTCAAGAAACCTGATGCAGACGATTAAGGAGAAAGACACAGATGCTCCGACTGGCATTACGTTCACTGGCCGCATGGATCACATTCACCGCATTGTTTTTACCATCTGCGCAGGCTCAAAAGCCTGTTTCTGTTTTTGTCAGCATAGCGCCCCAGCAATATATCGTTAAAAAAATCGGCGGCAACCGCGTCACAATTTCCGCTATGGTGGAACCGGGAGCAAATCCTGCTGTATACGAACCCAGGCCGGCCCAACTGACCGGACTGGCCGGCGCTGACATGTATGTTGCAGTCGGAGTACCCTTTGAACGTACGTGGCTGAAACGGTTTTCCGCTATCAACCCCGGCATGCTCATTATTTTCACTGATGCGGATATCAATAAAAAAGCGATGGTATCTCATCGGCACGAGGACACCCAACCGCTGATAGAAGCCGATCTCAAAGATCCTCATATCTGGCTCTCACCCCCGCTGGTCATGCTTCAGTCACGAATAATCCTTAATGGACTTCTCCGCGTTGACCCCGGATCCAGCCGGTTGTATCGCGACAACTATCGGCAATGGATGCTTGAGCTGATCGAACTTGATGATAAGCTCATAACACTCTTTCAGGGTATCGGAAACAGAACCCGGTTTATGGTATTCCATCCTGCCTGGGGATATTTTGCCCGGGCTTACGGCTTGAATCAAATCCCGGTTGAAATTGAAGGCAAAGAGCCGAAAATTTCGCAGCTGCATGACTTTATTCAACTCGCCAAACAATACGGATTAACGGTTATTTTTGCGCAGCCACAGTTTTCATCTAAAAATGCACAGGTCATCGCAAATGGAATCAACGGAAAAGTGGATTTTATCGATCCGCTGTCACCGGACTGGAAAGAGAATCTTCTCCGGGTCGCCGAAAAAATCAAAACATCTTTAAGCGGTCCGGTAAAATAAAAAAAACCGCAGCAACGCATCAAGGATAAATGCCAGAGGATCAGTGTCTTATGAATACACCGGTGATTGAAATTAAGGATCTGTGGTTTTCATTTCATAACCATACGGTTCTGACGGACGTCAACCTGACCATCCAGGAAAAAGATTTTCTGGCCGTCATCGGCCCGAATGGTGGCGGAAAGACCACTCTGATTAAAATCATGCTGGGATTACTGCCGCCGGACAGGGGAACGGTACGGATATTCGGAAAATCGCCGGACAGTATCAGTCACCGGGTTGGATATGTGCCCCAGGACATACATTTTAACAGAAATTTCCCCATATCGACGCTTGACGTTGTCTATATGGGAAGACTCCGAATGACGAACAGCCATATCAGTCATAACCGACAGGACCAGATTTCCGCCCGGGAAGCATTGGAAAAACTTGGCATGTGGAAATACCGCAGTGTCAGGATCGATGAGCTTTCCGGAGGTCAGCGTCAGCGCGTTTTTATCGCCAGAGCACTGGTCACAAAACCTGAGCTGCTGTTTCTGGATGAACCCACCTCAAGCATTGACGCCCAGGGACAATCCGATCTGTATGCTCTGCTAAAAGAGCTGAACCAAAACATCACCATTGTGGTGGTCAGCCATGACGTCATGCTGATATCCAGTTACATCAAATCCGTCGTCTGCGTAAACCAGCGTGTTTTTTTTCATGATCATGCTGAAATCACATCCGAAATGCTTGAAATGGCTTATCACTGTCCGGTAGATCTGATCGCCCACGGGCTTCCGCACCGGGTGCTCCGAAAACATAAGGACCTTTGACATGCTCGAACTGCTTCAATTCGAATTCATGAGAAACGCGATTATCACCGGGATACTCATCAGTGTCATCTGTGGTGTCATCGGAACGCTGGTGGTTGTAAATCGACTGGCTTTTCTGGCCGGCGGCATTGCGCATGCAGCCTATGGCGGCATCGGGATCGCCTTTTTCTTTAACCTGCCATACCTGCCGTGCACATTGAGTTTTTCCATTCTGGCCGCATTTGCAATGGCATGCATTACGATCAAAGACAAACACCGGTCCGATACCATCATCGGCGTACTCTGGGCTACCGGAATGGCCATGGGGGTAATCCTGCTGGATTTGACACCCGGATACAACGTCGATTTCATGAGCTATCTCTTCGGCAGTATTCTGACGGTACCCAAATCCGACATCTGGATAATTTTCGGATTTAGCACATATATTCTGTTATCCGTATGCTGGTTTTATAACGATCTGCTCGCCCTGTCTTACGATGAAGAATTTGCCCATTTAAGGGGCGTCCCTGTCAAACCGATGTACTTTATGCTGATCGGCATCATTGCCGTATCCGTAGTCATGACGATTCAGGTGGTCGGATTGATTCTGGTTATTGCACTTTTAACCATTCCGCCGTATATTGCAGAACGATACTCAACGTCTCTGAAAATGATGATGGTACTTTCGGCCATGTTGAGCCTGATATTCACCCTTTCCGGTCTGTGGATATCGTACATGTTAAATCTGACATCAGGAGCGACGATTATCATGGTAGCTGTAGCCGGTTTTCTCGTTTCATTTGCGCTGGAACGGATCTTTCCCGGTCTTTTTTCAAGACCCAACCGCCCTGCCGAATAGTGATCCCCTGAAAGTTAAATCAATTTTAATTCACAGCACCTGACATGAAACATGATCACAGGGAAAACCTGGAACAGCACTCACCCATGACGGGGGGCATCTGGGGCGTACTTGCCTTTCTGATCTGGGGATTGAGTCCCCTGTACTGGAAGCAGCTCAGAAACGTCCCTGCATTTGAAATCCTGATGCACCGGATGGTATGGTCATTTGTATTTCTCGTCCCGGTTCTGCTGCTGCAGCGGCGCTGGAACCAGTTTCTCTTTGCATTGAAAGAGCGGCGGACACTCATTCCGCTGACCTGCAGCACATTGCTCGTGGGATGCAACTGGTTCATATACATCTGGGCGATTAATCATGACCACGTTCTTCAGACCAGCCTGGGCTATTTTATCACTCCGTTGGTCAATATGCTGCTGGGAATGATATTTCTCAACGAACGGCTGCGCCCCGCGCAATGGGTGTCGGTGGCTCTGGTAGCAGGCAGCGTTAGTTTTCTGACGATAAGGGGCGGCCAGTTTCCATGGATCGCCCTGGCACTGGCAGTCAGTTTCGGATTTTACGGATTGATTCGAAAAATAACACCGGTCTCGGCACTGGCAGGTCTTTGCGTCGAAACGTTTCTGATGACAATCCCTGCCCTGTGCTATCTGTGCTATCTGTGCTATCTGGACATGACCTCTACCGGAGCCATATTCAGGCTCAGCGTATCCACCGATCTTCTTCTGATGGGAACAGCGCTGGTGACAGCGTTTCCGCTGCTGATGTTTACACTTTCGGCCAGACGGGTCCGCCTGTGCACGCTGGGATTTCTTCAATACATTGCCCCCAGCTGCACCTTTGTCCTGGGCGCATTCTACTTTCATGAGCCGATCTCCGGGGAGCAGATATGGTCGTTCGGACTGATATGGACCGGCCTGCTCATCTATTCGGTTCATTCCGCCATCGCCTGTAAGGGCCTGAAGCAGTGACCCTGTCCGGATCATCCCCCGCCTGCAGGTGATTTGTTCAGGCTTTTCTTGACACAGAGCTCAGATTATCTTAAATGGTTCTGGTTATGATCAATTTATTCAATAAAAAAACCGTTGACGGCATCGTAAAAAGTCCATAGGCGTTTTACTTCATTCAGGGTGCACTGCGGCGCACATGAGGACGCATCATTTTACAAAGTTTACGACACCTTGAGTTTTTTACTTTGCCGTCTTAAATTTGACTTTTTATGAGTTCATCACCGTTAGCCAATGTATAAAAAACGCTGTCTGTATTTTGCGCTGTCAGTTATAATTGCGGCAGGCATCATGGTTATGCTCGTCGGACATGTGAAGGGACGATCGGCGGCCCCGAATCAGACCACGTATAAAATACCGCAGCAATCCGAACGCGCCCTGCAGACGGCAATGACACATTTATACTTTGCGGATCAACACAACACGTATTTATCGGCCGAAAACCGCGCGATGATTCTTCCGGATGACCCGTCAGAAAAGGGCAGGCGAATTATCGACGCGCTGATCGAAGGCCCCCGGGGCGGGTTGATCCGGACGATTCCCGAGCAAACAGCCCTGCGATCCTTTTTCCTGACCGAAGACGGAACCGCGTATGTAGATTTTGACAATGCGGTCAGGGAAAACCACCCGGGTGGCTGCGAATCGGAACTGATGAGCATTTACTCGATTGTAAATTCATTGATTTTGAACATCGATCAGATTCATTCCATAAAAATTCTGATTGAAGGAAAAGAAGCCTTGACCCTATCCGGTCATATGGACCTGCGGTTCCCTTTTAATGCCAATATGCTGATGGTAAGATAATGAAAAAAAGCAATTTACATCATATTCGAAATATAGGAATTATCGCCCACATTGACGCGGGTAAAACCACGGTAACCGAACGGATATTGTATTACACGGGACGTTCTCACAAAATCGGCGAAGTCCATGATGGTGAAGCCATAATGGACTGGATGGCTGACGAGCAGGAACGTGGCATCACCATTACCTCCGCCGTCACCACCTGCCAGTGGAAGGAAAATGAAATACAGCTCATCGACACCCCCGGTCACGTCGACTTTACGATGGAAGTGGAACGCTCCCTGAGGGTACTCGACGGGGCCGTCGGCGTATTCTGCGCTGTCGGAGGCGTGGAACCCCAGTCTGAAACCGTCTGGCATCAGGCGGATAAATACCATGTTCCGAAACTGGCTTTTATCAACAAACTGGACCGGATCGGCGCCGATTTTTTCGGCACCGTGGAGATGATCCGGCAGCGGCTCCATGCCGTTCCATTGATTCTTCAGCTGCCGGTTGGCGCTGAGGACCACTTTTCAGGCATTATCGATCTGCTGACCATGAAGCAGTATAAATGGAACGATGACACCCTGGGCGCCACGTTCAGCATGGACGATATTCATGCTGACGATATTGACAAAGCGGAAGAATACCGTGAAAAACTGATCGAAACGGTGGCCGAAGCCGATGATGACATCATGGACGCATATCTGTCCGAAACGCCCATCAGCCCCCAGAGCCTTGTAGAAGGCATTCGCAGGGCCACTATCAGCCTGAAACTGGTCCCTATCCTGTGCGGATCGGCATTGAAAAACAAAGGGATACAGCCGCTGCTGGATGCGATCTCATGGTTTCTTCCGAGTCCGGAGGATATTCCCCCCATCAAAGGCGTTCATCCCGAAACCAATGAGAGCATCGAATGCCTGCCGAAAGAAAGAGATCCTCTGGCGGCCCTCATTTTTAAGGTATCCATGATCGAAGGCCGCAAGCTTTCGTTTGTAAGGGTCTACAGCGGCACCCTGAAATCCGGAAGCGAGGTATTCAACCCGGCCCGGAACCAAAAGGAAAAACTGTCCCGAATTCTCCGGATGCATGCAAACAAACGGGAACGAATCGACAGTGCGGGACCGGGAAGCATTGTCGGGGTGGTGGGTCTGAAAGCGTCTTCAACCGGAGAGACGCTCTGCAGTCCGGACCATCCGGTGCTGCTGGAAAAAATGGAATTCTACGAGCCGGTCATCTCTGTAGCGATTGAGCCGAAAACACATACCGATCAGGAAAAACTCGAGCAGGTCCTCGATAAATTTCTGGCTGAAGATCCCACATTGACGGTTCGAACCGATGACGATACCGGGCAGACCATTTTATCCGGGATGGGCGAACTGCATCTTGAAATCATCATCAGCCGGATGGAACGTGAATTCGGTACCCATGTCAATGTCGGAAAGCCACAGGTCGTCTACCGTGAAAGCATTGAAAACGAAATCGAAGCAACGGCTGTCTTTGACAAGGAGGTGGCCGGACAGAACCATTTCGGAGAAGTCAGCCTGCGGCTTAAGCCACTGGCCCGCGGCACCGGAAACCTGTTCAAATCACAACTCGCTTCTGAAACCATACCGGCTGTATACATACCGGTCATTGAAAAAGGCGTGATGGAATCGCTGGAAAGCGGCACGTTGATGGGGTATCCGGTTGTGGACGTAGAAGCGACTCTCACCGGCGGCTCATACAGAGAATCCGCCGGTACGGAACTGGCATACAAAGTCAGCGCATCCATGGCATGCAAGGACGCGCTGTCAAAAGGCCATCCCTACCTGCTGGACCCGATCATGAACGTTGAGGTGACGGTCCCGGAATCCTTTATGGGAGAGGTCATCGGCGATCTGAGCTCCCGGAGCGGAAAAATTGAATCCATCAGTCCGCATGTCGGAACCCAGGTGATCAAGGCGACCGTCCCCCTGGCACGAATGTTCGGCTATTCGACATCGCTGAGATCCGCCACCCAGGGAAGAGGCACTTTCACCATGCGTTTCTCGCATTTTGACCGGAGTTAGGTTTTCCTTCCCTGTCCGGAAATCCGGGGCGCACGAGCTGCCGCCAGCCAGTGTCTTACCCGATGTTGAATTTTGCGCATTCGGAATCCCCGGAGCCTACCGGCTGCTTTTTTCAATCATTTTGGCATGTTCTTATCTTCTTTTCAAACATCAACTTTTATGATAGTGTTTCACGATTATGGCACATATCATCTGTATAGCCAATCAGAAGGGCGGGGTGGGCAAAACCACCACGGCAATCAATCTGTCTGCCGCCCTGGCGCTTTCCAACCGGAAGACCCTTCTGGTGGATTGCGATCCTCAGGCAAACGCGACCACCGGGCTTGGCATCGAAAAAACATCCATCGATAAAAGCCTGTATCACGGAATTATCGGCAGCGCCTGCGCACAAAGTCTGATTGTTGCCAGTGAACTTGACGATTTGCAAGTCATCCCGTCAAGAACCGAGCTGATCGGTTTTGAAGTTGAAATGATGTCGAGCGATGACCGCGAAATGGCGCTGAAACATCTTCTGGCCGAGGTTTCAGACGACTATGAGTACATCATAATGGACTGTCCGCCGTCACTGAGCCTTCTGACCGTAAATGCCATCACGGCATCCAACTCGATCCTGATTCCGCTTCAGTGTGAATTTTTTGCACTCGAAGGCCTCGGTCAGCTTCTGCAGACGATCAAACGGATCAAACAGGGGCTGAACCCGCATCTGAAAGTCGAGGGAATCCTCCTGACCATGTTCGACAAACGAACCAACCTGTCACACCAGGTGGCGGAAGATACAGAAAAATATTTCAGGGGCCTGGTGTTCAAGACCGTGGTGCCCAGAAACGTCCGTCTCGGTGAAGCGCCCAGCTTCGGAAAACCCATATTGCTCTATGACCCGGCGTCCGTTGGCGCTAAAAGTTATCTGGATCTGGCAGAGGAAATCATGAATAACCATCCATTACAGGGAAAATAATCATGCAGGATACCCCCC
>JAQWFD010000039.1 GCA_028704555.1 Desulfobacterales bacterium | reverse complement strand
ATGAAAATCAAGGGTCTACAGCATTTTTTGTTGTAGGCCTTTTTTTGTTGTAGGTCCGGGTCTGGTCCGAGTGTTTTTTTTCCTTGTTCCACGTGGGAAAAGCGGAGTTTGCATCTGTTTGCCCCCCCGGAGGATGAATTGTGAGGCAATCCCTTCCCAACAGATAGGTTAAAACCCACAGCTGTCCCGCAAATTAAACCCGACGTCAATCGCCCCCAGCCAAGCTATCCAACGCTGTGAGGATGTCGTTGCTACCCTCGTAATACATGAATTTTTCTATGCCAATCACGAGTTCTCTCGCCCTGTCTGCACCAGATTCGTGGCTACGGGAGAAATGATTTTCTGCCTTTCGAAGACATTCTATCGCCCGCTCGAACAAATCACTATCTGAATATTTGTCTGGATCAAGGAACCCTTGGACTACAACGCGGAACCGCAACAGGAAGAGAAAAAGGCGTGCAGCTTGAAAAAATCTCTGTTTATAATTACCATCACAAGCTTCCCGCGCCATCATTTTTACGGTTTCTTCCGTAAAAGTTTTAGCCTGCCGGGGCGTCATAGCCATCGGGCTGTATTCTCTTAGGCTCAATAACCGCCAAAGGGCTTTATAAGAATGTATTGGGAATGGGATCGCGTGAGTACTTTTTAGTCTTCGAAAAATCTGTGTATACAAAAGTTGAAAATCTTCTTTCGCCGTAAAAATCCTTCCTGCGGCCTCAACGCCGTAGGTCCACTTATTGTCATAGTGCCGTTGCGAAATATATTTTCGAATTTCCTTTTTAACGTTTTCGGGAGTCTTTGCAAAAAGCCAGCTCACCCTTGTAACAAATTTCCTTCTATAATCCTGTCGAACGCGTGGAAAATCGCTTGCAGCCTTGTTCGCTATCGCAGTAATCATTCGAGAGGCTTCTTTTGTCCCTGCTATTCCATCCTGATCAATGGGTCTCAGACACTCAAAGCCCTTGTCTGAAAAATTGTTAGTAACCCATGTTAAGGCCTTTTTGATATCTTCTACCGTATCTATGAATCGAATTTCGTCTGGCTTTGCGTGCAAGTATTTCTTAATTACCCAACTGTTAGTCTCCAAAAATGACGCATTGGGATCGATCTCAAGTTTAACAACATCCGGCCAGCCCCGGGTGGGGGGTGGTGGCGGATCGGCTTCCTCCATTGTCGAATAATCCAGAAATATTTGACGACCCCTCAGAAATGCCGAGTCTTCGGAATCGCTTGGGACCAAGGTGATTTGCGCCAAACCGCTGGCTGGCCGAATCTCCACAGAAACATCCACAGGTATATGCTGTTCCGGAACGGAAGGAAATGCAAACTCCGCTCGTCGAAACGGATTGCCGAACATTTCGATGGCCAGCCTCTTGGCGTATCTACCCTCGGCGTTCTCGCTATTCGCAAAAGCATTGAGCACTTTCTCGTAAGAACCAGTCTGTAGAACTTTGGCGTCAATTTCGGCACGCTTGGTTGTCGACAATGCGGCTCCCTGTTCCGCAAGCTCTTCCGGTGTGTGCAGAACGCTCCGGACCAGCATGCCCCCTTTTTTTAAAAATACTTGAAGCTGCTGCGCCCCGGGCTGAATCGCAAATTTGCTCTGAATGGGAGCAGGTTTGAACGGTTTGCCACCTTCGCATGTCTCGGCGTTAAGCAACTCCACCCAGACATGATCCCCCCGCTGCTCAACAAGCACGGACAGCTTCGGAAGCGTATCAAGATAGGTGGGCAGTCCCATATCGAGACGCCGCCCATACTCTGCGCAACCGTCCACCAGCGCATTTTCTCCGTGGGCCAACCAGATAGTATCAAGTTGCGGAGATGCTGAAGCGACTTTAATGCCTCGGGATCGGAGCTTATCGGATGCCGACAGTATCCATTGCGGCAGCTGGAGTGGGCAAAGTGGCCCGGCAACAATGACTCCGCGCAAGCGGCTTTGAGGCTGGGAATCCAGAACGTTTGTAAAAAGCTTCGCGAAGTGCCCCCCTGCGTCCCTCTCCTCTTCTCCGGAAGCAACCGTAAAAAGCCGGCATGAGTTTCCCAAAAGCGAACGTAGGCGGGTATTCGGCACTGCTGAAGCTTTCCGCGCACACTTGTTAAGTGTTTCGTTGGGGCTCCAGAAAATCCAATGATCTTTAAGGCTCCATACATCCCTATCCGAAGAAAACGGTCGATCGGACATAGCCTCCCATACATGGGGGAAATTCGTAAACGCTTGCCAGAACGCGCCATCATCCATTTCTGGATAGGCGGCGTCAAGTGCGTTGGCGGCCCAATCAAAGCCTGTAAGAGAAGAGACATGCCGCGGCCGTTCGCGAACGGGGATAACGAATATGGTATTGTCGTATTTTTCTCGATGCAACTGAAATGTGGTCATCTCCACACCGTCTGGCCCAAGGTATACCACGATGATGTGCTCCTTCGCGTCCGTGTCCACATCAAAGGCGTTATTTTGATCCAATTCGGACAACCAGGAAATTGCTGCGGCCACGGGCCGCCACAACAGCTGAACATTCTCGAATCCACAAATTTTCAAATCCCGAAGCAACGCCTCCTGCCCAAACTCGTCCAGAGCATCCGGTATAGCGAGCACAGCCGTATCCTGTGGCCTGCATCCCGACTTTGTGAGCAGATCCACCACGTGCGCAGAAATAATACGACTCAGAGTGAAACTGACGCCTCCGCCCACCTGCCAACAGGCCGAACGGTCCCCTGCCTCCACCAGCGCACGCCAGACACATGGAATAGGCGCACGCCGAAGAAAGGTGCCCTGCCGAATCCGAGCTTCGGGGGGCCAATACAGTCCCGAGTGAATGCGCTCCTGTTCTGCCGTATCGCCAGTACAGATTATCCCGGAAGGGCGGACGGGAAGCACCGCGTCCGCAAGATAGAATGACCCGGCACTCGTTTCGCCCTCTACCTGGAACACTCGATCAGCCAAACCGAATGCGGCACAGCCGAATATTTCTTTATTGTTCATACCAACCTGTCAAACCTGTCGTATAAATGACATGCAATAGATTCCATGACCCCATACCACTGCCGGGGATCAGCAGGCAAAACCAACACGGGCGAGTCCGATGACTCTCGTACTAAATCAGCACCCTCTGCCTCTATAGAGCTGGTAACCACCAATCCTTGCAACATGGGCAAATTCGGAATTCGCCACCCGGCCAGAATATTTCTATGAAACCCCAACGCACTTGTTGCAGACCTGGAAATATCCTCCCAGGGGATTTCAAGGTCTGCCCCAGCGGAGTTCACAGCCCACACAATGAGCACATTGCTTTTGCTGGAGAATTCGCCCAAGGGGCGGATAACAAGGTAAAGATGTCCTCCGGTCCGGCCCAAATTTTGCGACAGGATATGTTCATGGGCTTCGTCCGGATGCACCACCTCGAGGATGGCAACAGGTCGGGCTTTACCGTTAACGATCCGATCGATGACAAACGGACCTGGTTCGGACCCGCCACACGTACGGCTTCCTAGCATCTGTTCGCGAGTAACGTGCAAAGACGATCGTAACACCTTTCGTATACAGATGCCGTTGTTTGGCGGTTCCTCGCTTTCGATATAGACGATAGCAAGATTTACGAGCAACCGAACGATATCAGCCCAAGTACGGGCCTGCCAGTCCCAAAAACGGTCCTCTTCCTCTTCCCGGCGCAACAGGCGGCAGTACCAAGCCCAAACCTTACGGTAACGCAGATCATTTTGTAGCACATAATTAGGCCGCACCCCAACCCCGGCCCTGAGAACGCCCTTGAAATCCGGATGGTTGAATCCATCCAAACATATCTTTCTAAAACGCCGCACGTCCTGCGCCCTTTTGGATTTCACGAACTCCGAATTAATGTCCACCTCGCTGCTGATATAGCGGAGGGATTCGACATTGCAACGGTGCATGAAGTCTTTGAGTACACGGTTTTCCAACACGTCAAAGGACTCTCGACGTACCACTGCCAAAAGTTCCTGTCTACGCCCGCCTTTTTCAGCCATATTGGCCCCGGACTGACGCACATACCACTGCAGACACTGTACATCGGCCTCACCGATACGATCAATTCGCTGCATGTTGCGTTCACGCAAAAGAATTCGGCGCATTCCCGAGACCGTTCTGGAAAGACTGGTCTGCAGCTCCTCGGCGATACGTACGATCAGGGAAAGACGCGGTTGTTGTAATTCATTCCTTTGTTCTTTAAGAAATTTCAGAACAATACTCCAAGGAATTATACCAGTTCGCGACTGCCCGTTAACCTTCTCATCCAGCAAATCATCATAGAACTGGGACCAGCCCAGAACCATTCGCGCTAAAGGGCTTTCTGTCTTGCCGTCCTCCAAAGTTCGTCGCTTTGCCCCCAGAGCTTCGATGGATAGTTCCCAACGCTTACGGCCAGAGGTTACCATCACATCTCCACGGCCCCGACCAGTTTGTGAAATTATGCCGTGCGGAGCCTCATACACTGCAATTCCGTTCGATGATACCGGTCCAAGAGAAACAAATTTCTCGTACCGCGCGGCAAGCACCACCTGAGTACCGGGCATCACGGAAAGCACCGGGGACCCACGAAATGGCAACACCACCTCCGCGCTCGTGGCAGGAACGGATTCTTCCTCGACATCCACGGACCATGGCCAGTGATGAAAACTGACAGCAATAGGCGCTGGCATCATAGACTCACCTAACTCCTCGACACACCTTGCCAGTAAAACAGATTGGTATTGCTCTTTGTTTTTGCCTCATCGAATGCATTGGTGAGTTCGTTGTCCCCCAAGTCCACGACAATATCTTGTATTTGCTTCAAACAATCTGCCGCATGCGGATCCAATACATCCAGGCCGCGGAGTTTAGGCAGGATCTTCTGTTCGATCTGATCCGCAAAAGCCAGCTTGTAGACTTCTCTCGTTCCGACTCCGGGATAGTTGGACACATAGGCGCGAATGGCCTTTTCCACGCGATACCCAAACGGCCTGCCTACTTTTTGAAGGGCAGTGTTGATCTCCTCCGTCCAGTTGGCCACCGTTTGGTTCCACGACGACTGTTCATTGTAAGGGTGAATCCAACTTGTCCAAAGTTCATGCGACAAGAACCTTTCAGCCTTTTCTGCCCCCAGGGGCTCAGGATTGTCCGTCAGTCGTTTCGCGGGTTTGCCGAAGCGCAGCACGTTGGAACGGTCGAGGACCTTGTCCGAAAGGCTCTGGGTGGTCTCATCTTCGTTCATCGTACCAACAAAGAGTACATTGCCGCCGACCCACAAGCGCGAAGCCGCGGCACCGCCCGGCCCAAGGTCCAAAACAATTTCAGCTCGCTCACGGTCGGATGTGTCCAACGGATTTTTTACATCCCGCCGAAGCTCCAGCTTGGACAAGAATTCACTGAAATAGTATTCTGTACGCGCTAGGTTCATCTCATCCATTAAAACCAAAAGCATTCTGTCTTTGCTGGTCTTCCCGAGCCCCATAAAAGAATGGTGTTCATCCATTCGAACCAAAGCCTGTGCCAGTTCCGTAGGCTTGTATCGTTTTTCCAGATAATTGTAGAACCCAAACATATCCTGGGGGGAATCCCAGCGTGGCTGTACAGCCATGACCAGCGAATGCATGCCCATAAATCGTGAATATTTTATGGGCAGCAGGGTTTTGCCAGTACCGGACACACCCGACAACACGGTCAGAGGATTGATATCTGCACACTTGAGCGAGGTATGAAAGGCGTTGACTACACGATCGGGGAAGGTCAGCCCTTCTTTAGCAAGCTGGTCTTTGAATTCCTGCAGGATCTGGCTCTCATTCATCTGCAGACGCTTTGTCGGGAATTCCTTAGGATTGAGACAGGCTGGTTCTACCAATAGATCGCTGAAGGATATAACGGGGTTTTCCTTGTTCCCGCCAGCCTCCTGATCCAATTCCTTACGAAGTTCATTGACGCGAACCTGCAAACGATCCTCTTCAATTTCCAAACGGCTCACAGCTCGTTCGAGTTCTGCCTGCCTTTCCTCAATCTGGACCAATTTAACATATTTCGGAGCGAAGTCACGTAACTGCTGTTCCACCTCACCCAACTCGGTCTTCTTCTTTTTCACTGATTCGGAAAGTTTATCCCGCAGCCCTTCTTGCCAAACGCAAGCATCCTGAAGGTTCTGTTCCTTCTTTTCTAAAGAAGCGACCTTGTTCGTTTTTTCGGATAGCTGATCCCGAACGCGCCTAAGCTCTTCACGACCAAGATTTAGTTTTTCAACTTCTTGGCCAAGGTCATGTTTTTGGCTTTGCATGGCCCCAATATCTGTATACAACTCAGATAGCCTATATTCCTTGTTCGAAATTTCTGTCCTAAGATTCTGCTCCTTCTCTTCCAAACAAGTGACCTTATCCACTATTTCAGATAGCTGATCCCGAGCTTCGCACAGAGCCTCGCGACCAGCATTCAGGGTTTCGATTTCTTGTCCAAGCTCAATCTTCCGGCGTTGCATCGCCTCAATTTCTGGATCCAACTCAGACAACCGGGACTCTTTGTTCACACACTCGGCTCCGAGACTCTGAAGACGAGCCTCAACATCGGCAATTTTCTCGCGCAGATCCTGCTGCCGGCACTCGGTCTCCTCAAGACGTTCCTTCGACATCCTGTACTCTTGCATCAAAGTAATCGCGGCTTCCTTTTTTTCCCTCATTTTTTCATCAAGAGACTGTATGCGCTTCTCCACGGCTTTCTGGTGTTCTTCTTCTATCCGCAAAAACTCTTGGCCGCTTTCCTGTCTGCTCTTAGCGATTTCTTCCTGTAACGTTTTGAATTCTTCTGCTGCAGCATCCCTCTGATGTGTGACAGCCTGCATTTCTTCGTTAATCTGGTGAATCTTCTCCGCATGTTGCTGCTTTTCCAATTCCAGTTGCCCCACCTCATCACGAAGCGCCTGATTCTGGCTATCCATAGACTGCCCTTTCCGGGTCAGTTCATCCAGTTCAAGGCGCAGGGTTTCCTGTTTTGACCTTTCACCATCAACACGGAGCAATTCTTCCTTCTGGCCCAGAATATGAGAATGAAGCGCATCAATATCCGCTTTTAAAAGTTTTTCTTTAGCAATGAGATCAGCCACATTCCCTTCCAAATCTGTAATAACGGCAATTCTTCGACTGTTGAACAAGTACAGGAAAAGAACGGTCAACAGAATGAACGCTGTAATTGATGATGCAAGAAGCCATATGGATGTAGGAATAAGTGGGATGGCAATATCCATTATAATTTCTCCTTCTGTTTTCTGGATGCACTACCGATGTCAGCGGTAGGAGCTTGTGGCTGATTCAGCTTTTTACGAACAACTTCAAGTTGGGCACGAACTTCCGTTTGTAGTGCTTCGGCATCGCGAACCATATTTTCCAGCATGCTTTTCAGCTTATCACCATTGGAAAGGAGGGCTGAGGATGCTTCATCACGCAGTTTGCGTACATCTTCCAAGGTACGCGCTGCCTCGGTCAGGGTTGCTTTGAGGTCCGCAACTGCGTTTTCCAATCCCTGCCCTGTTCCCTCAGCCCCCGAAACATTCAGCGAGAGGCGAGCCATAAGCGCCGTAAACTCCTTCAAGGCCTCTTCTGCTGCCCGTACCTGAATATCCAGGGAGGTTACGGCCTTAGCGATCCTCTGATGACCTGTTTCGAGCTTGCGGCTATTTTCCTGAAGGGTCTTGGCGTCCGCACCAATATCTGCAACAGCCTGTCCCAACTGCCCGACCTGATTTTCAAGGCCTCGGGCTTCTGTCGTCAGCCGCGCCTTCAACAATTCTATCTGATTGCCAAGAGTATCGAACCGTTTAGTAGCGCTTGCCAACTCTTTCTGGGAACTTGAAATGTCATTCACTCTGGAATCAAGGTCCTGAACATTCCTGCCCAGCGCGGTGGTACCGCTATTCAAGGACTTTATGGGACCTTCCAACTGGGCGATCAGACGCTGGACTTGGGTTTTAACTTCGGAACCCGCTTGAGCCAGATCAACAACAGCCGCGCTCGTATCACTCCGATCCTTACGAATTTCTTCCACCAAACGAGCAAGACTCTCGTTGGAAGTATTCAGTTCTTTAATAGTATTTCCGGTATCTTGAGAGTTGGTCGCAAGGTCAGTCACGGTTTGTCTGGCTTTGTCGGCTGTGCGCTCCAAGGTGCCCGCCGCATCCTCGGCCTTTTTTCTGGACTCCTCCATATCGGATGCAATGTTTTTGAAATGCGAGGCGAGCTCCACAAGTCTGCTATTGTCTTTACCCAACGTTTCCAGCTCCGAAAGACGCGTCCCTTTGGTCTTCAATAGGATGTCAATCTCGGCGTCCAGTGACTGCGCATGATTCTTGAGACTCGTCACCTTGGACTCCAGCCGGACCGCATCCTGCCGAAGTTTAGCGACCTTGAGACCCAGAGCCGACTCCTCAGATTTCTGCCCGGACATCTCGGATTGCAACCGTCCAGACTCCTTCCTGGCTGCCTTGGTGACAGACTCAGCTTGCCTTCGGTCCTCAACAGCCGCCTCAAGTTCGCTCTGGAGAGTAGAAACATTCTGCAACAACACGGTCTCACGGTTGGTAAGGTCTCGGAGCTTTCCTTCCAACCCCGCAACCTTTGTGCTCAGATCCATATGGCGTGATGACAATTCCGGGAGCTCATGGAGAAGCTTCGTGTGTGTAGCAATATCCGCCCCCAGGGTTTTGGACCGTTCGTCCAATAAGACCTTTTCCAACCGGAGCTGGTTGCGTTCAGACTCCAGGTTCATGACCTTGATTCCACAAAACAAATTCAATAATATCGTCACTGCTACGGCAACGATCATAAGCCAGTTGGGAGGAAACAAAGCCTGGTGGAGCAACTTGCCCGACCCCTTGCTCTGATCATTCACCCGGGTTGTACCCGGATCATTTTTACGAAATATCATCGGTATCTCTCCATATTTCAAAAATAGAATCTACACATTCGTGAAGATTTTCCCTCAATTGGTATACCCAGAATCGTTTCACGCGCCAGCCCAAACTTTTAATTTGGTAGTCACGCCAGATATCCCCCTGCTTGCGGGAGCCGTCCGGGTTACGGTGATACCGATCCCCGTCCACTTCAATATCAATCTTCAGCGGCCTGTCTCCGGTACGCAATAGGGCGAGGTCCAACCGACGTCCGGCAATGGGGTACTGCACCACAGGCTCCAGACCCCGCTCTACCAACGCTTTATAGAGAACCTTCTCCCAGGGGGAATCGTGGGGGGCCCAAGGCCCTTGAGCCTCTCTAGGAACACCACGAGTGCGTTCCACCGCGAGGCGCTCGATATGCTTGATGCCACATGAGCAGGCCCAACTTCGATTGCCTACCACATGCAGGACAGCCCGGGCCCGGCTGACCGCGACATTGAAAAGGTATCCCTGTTCCTTTAAAAAATGGATGGAACCCTTAGGCATGTCGGGTCCGGCACAAAGGCTGAAAAACATGACATCCCGTTCATCGCCTTGGAATCCGTGGGACGTGTCCACATGCAGGCGTGTCTCCCGCATGGTGTCTTGGGAAATTCCCTGCTCATACAGAGCATCGTTGATGCGATTCGCTTGCTGTCTAAAAGGTGTGACCACACCGATGCTGCCTCGGAATCCGCTTTCCAGGAGTACGACAATCTGCTGTATCACGACATTACACTCCTCCGGGCAATGGCACCCGCTGGGGCCACCACTGCGGATTTCGGCCACCACAGGGGTCCAGTGCAAACCGGGCCGCATGCCCGTTGGAACACTTAGACGCAGGGGGTCCACCGCGACCCTTAGCCTGTTGTCATAGAATAATTCATTGGAATAATCGGCTATATCCGCATGACTGCGGTAAGTCTCACTAAGAAACACAGGTTCAACGCCGTTAGCTTCAACGAAAAGATCATACAGCGAGGTGTTCGCGTAAGAGAATCGACTTAGAGAGTATTCGGAAAGACCTACCCGTTGACGGATCAACGCATCCTGCCCCATACCTATGTGTGCGATGTGCCGTAACTGGAAGGGATCGCCGATGACCCCTGCCCGGCGCGCTCGATACAGGACGGGGATAACGGAAGCCATGTCACACTGACTAGCCTCGTCCAAGATGGCCAAATCAAACATGCCCGCAACCAAGGGCAATCGAGAGCCTACGGACAGGTTGGTAACAGCCCAGCATGGGAAGTGGGACAGCAGTAATTCGATGTCCCGTTGCGCCTGATCTAAGATGGACTGCTCTACATTGCGGCCCATCATCCCGGAGGACAAGGAACCCAAAGCCGAGCGCAAGTTCGCCAAGCGCTCACGCTCTCCGCCCGAAGGTAGGCCGGTTCCACGCGCGGCCAAATCCAAAGGAAGAGCTCTTTGAGTGATCTCCTGAATCTTTTCGGATAGGTCGGCAATCTCACTGGAAAGGACATCCACACCTGGAAGAGGTCGAAGCTTGTCCGCCACTTCATGCGCTCCTTGCAGAGCTGTGGCATAGAGCTCCGCACGGCGTAGAGTTGCAAGATCGTCCGCCAAGCCGGTCAGGCCACCATTCCGGGAAGCGCATGACAATGTGGGCATGCCCATTAGTCTGCACATTAGCCTTTTCTTCATCCGCAGCAGGAACAGCCGCGCATGAGCGCCGATCCGTTTCGCGCGGGAGCCGGTTAGCAAGATTTCCAGAATCCTCTCTACTTCACCCACCCAGCCACTGGGGTACTTTGCGTACCGCTCACCTAACGCACGGCAAAGCTCGTCAGATAAGTTCATGGAATGGAATGCCGCAACCTCCTCATGTTCGCTCATGCAGTTTTTTAGATTCTCTATCTCCCGGGCGATGCAAGCCCGCTCTCCACGGAGTCGAAGCAGCCCGTCCGCTTGCTCCAGAAGGGCATGGCACTGCAGTTCGGCTTGATGGTTATGGCTGCCCTCCAGCAGCAAACGAATCATGGTCCGAAACGTAATTTTGAGATTGGGATCATCTTTGGAGTTGGCACGGATCACATAAGGACGGCCATCCTCCACCTGTAGGCGGCCCATGACTGCATCAACAGCCTTATGGTTTTTACTGGCGAACAACACGCTTTTCCCACGCAGGCGCATGCCCGCCATGGCGGCGGCCGCAACCTGACTTTTACCGGTACCCGGTGGCCCAGTGACAACGGAAATATTCGCCTGCTGCAAGGATGTCACAGCCTGGCGCTGTTCTGCATTCAAAGGCAACATATCCATAAGGGTTGAGGCGTGGTCAAGCCGAGGATCTGGATCGTCCTGTTTGCACTTATTCAAGAATAAGGCACCCAGAGCTGTACGTTCTAATTCCTCCTCCGGCCTCTCAGCAATATGGGCAAGCTCCGAGAGCAGGGTTTTGACATATCGCCCGTGCTTTCCGAGCATCAGCACTGCGCGGTTGTATATCCCGCTTTTCATGCCCTGCAGAGAATCACCTGACACGGAATGTGAAATAAGCGGCTCGCGAATCTGATCAAAAAGCATGGCCGAGAGGGTTGAGGTCATATGCCGTAGGGATTGAGAAACACCTCCCAACAGGCTCTCTGCATCTGCATTGACATCCATGAACCCACAGCTCGTCAGAAAGGCTTTTTGCTGATCTTTTTTCCGCAGACTATTGTTGAGCCAGGAGAGGTTGACCTCGGGTATGGGGTCGATGGCGAAAAAGCATCTCCGGCGTGCGTCATAAGACAACTTGAACTGAAATACGGGCCGTACTATTGCGCTCGGAGGAATGTCATCATGGGATTTCTGGAGCACCAGTATTTCTACGGGATAGCCGAGCACAAAGGGCGTGCTGGGGTCCATAGCCGCCAAGCGGTTAAGAAAACCAGTGTGCCTTGACTGAGGCGGGACAAACCCGGTGAACGGCTTTCCGAAACGTGGCATCCAGTCCCCATGCCTGGGAAGATAGACGAACTGATCTCCCTCTTTTTCATCATATTGGATCGCTACTGCACCAGCTTCATGCTGGACGCATTCGATTAGATAGCGAAGAAACTTTCGGAAGGTTTCCCAGTCCGGCACGCTATGAATTAATTCTTGGGAGTCGCTATCAGATTTTTTTAGGCCCAGCCAAGCCAAAGTCTGTGACGACAATAACTTTGAGAGCCTGTCCGATGCACGAAAGGGGTGTGATGGTGAGGGTGACTTCGATTCATTACGACGACGCTCTACACCTCGCCAGGAAAACGTCACATCACCGTTATTCATCGAGGACCGTACGGCCTTAAGCACATCTATGTATTGGCTTTGTGGACAGGAGGTAAACCGTCTAAGAATCTGGAGGCAAGAAAATATAGAATGCCCGCTATATAAAGCGGCTTCCAAATCCTTATTTTTAAAAGACAAGTCTTAAACCTCCCGTAAATAATTAATCTAAATTATTTATAGACAAGAACAATATAGCTAAAATTCAGGAAAATAAATACTTCGGGACCTCACCCCTCAGGTCCGCAGTGCAAGCGCTTGCAAGCACTCGATGTTTCAGAATAGTTTCTCGCACAGGCTATAAAGTTCTTTTTGATCCAAAGCACTAGAACTTTTAACAATTACCCAGTTTGCACGTCTTCCTTTTAGAAACTCGAGTTTCATCAAACCTATCACGACCATACATAACTATATAAGTGCAAAGGGTTATTTCATCATCTGTATATAATTTCCGTAACATAGAAGAAATTCCTTTGGTTCCCAACTTCGAAATTCACCGGCGCTTTTGTAGTGTGCGAAAAAATACATTCGAATGGAATTGAGAGGTAAAGCTTATTTTTTCCATCAAGCGTAGTTCTTGATATATCGACTACCGACTTAAACGCTTTGAACCGGTTGATGAGAATTTTCCAGCACGTAAGTCTCAGAACCAAGGCCTTCCAGAAGAGCCTTATTCTACAGGGTATCCCGGCTTAAGTCGGTAGCCGATATATCCGCATTTTCATATAGGTTAAATGCCTACTCTCGGATATCCAAGTACTCATTTTTACTCTCGGGCTGCACCAATGTCAAGGCAATCCTCCCCCCCAGTCTTTTCCCTCCCGCCGAGTGTAACAACCCCCCTTTCAAATAGATATGATTTAAAAGAGGAACGAGCCTCAAGGTCCCCCTCAGTGTCTGCCGTAAGGCTGCGTCAAATGGTTCCGCCAATAAAGGGGACGTTTTTCGTATGATCCTCAGCGTGCCTGAGTTTGGAGCGAAGATAAAGGTGCCGAGCGTCACCCCCTAAATCAAAAAATTGCTAAAGGCTCGCTCAGAAATAAGTTCACAATTTTAGGGCTTGATCATAACTGCGGACACCATGTCACGGAGTCTGTCCCGCCCATTGCCGGCTTCTCCAACTCGATCCGGGGGGTGCCGGGCCCATGAAGCTAAAGCGCAAAAACTCAGCACGCCTCAAACAGTTTGCGCTTCTTAACGCTTCATGGCCCCGACAGCTTTTCCCCGGATCGCGCCATGTCGTACGCCGGTAACGGGCGGGACTCAGAGGCTACGCACAGCAAAATATGGCCGCAGTTATGATCAAGCCCCAATTTTAAGTGTTGAGGCGCCTGTCTGGCAAGGCACGAAAGTGCAGGAATATCAAGCATATTACGAGCTTTCGTAACGCAGCCAGGCAGGATGCATCGGCGCTTAAAATGGGAAGTTATTTTTGAGTGAGCCCTTAGCACCATGCAGGGTAAAATGTCTCGTGAGGATTTAATGGCCGCACTTGGACTGAAAGATGAAAAACACTTTCGGGAATATTACCAGCAAGCAGGGATTGCGCTGGGAGTAATCGAGATGACCCTTCCCGATAAACCCCGCAGCAGTAAACAAAAATACCGACTGACCGAAAAAAGGGCGCAGGGTTCTTACCGGCGTCAAAGGAAGCGAAAAATAACAAACATATTTTTTACCTGCTCTCAGTTGCAGCCATTTTCTGCTGCGGCTGCCTGTTAAATCAGAATAAAGCACCTCAGGTTGCTATCAACAAATATTATATCTGGTGGTTGCATCGTTAATCTCATTTGATCTGTGATTTAATCGCTGTTGACATGCCTTAATCCGAACAGACACAAAAAAAACCAGGCAACACCGATTCCGGCACCAACCATAAATACCCCCTTAAGACCCATCATAATCAATATCGGAGCAAAAAGAATCGGTGACAGGAACTGGCCGATAAAACCGAAGGTTCCCAGATAAGAGCTGAATCTTCCCCGAAAGGACGACGGGACAACGTCTCCGATCCACACCATTATCGTCGGCAGAATAAGTCCCTGGCTGACGCCGAACAGGGCAATCGACACCGCGATGATACGGCTATCGGAGGCCCGGGATATGATAGCGAACGCCACCGACCAAATTGCGACCGCGGTCAGAACGATCGCCGGATATGAAAATCGGGACCGTATCTTTCCGTAGATAAAGGCGGTCACCCCTGCAGCACCCGTCATGGCTGTGAGAAACATGCCGATCCTAAATGTGCTTGAGATACCACAGGTTTCCAGCAGTTGGGGCAAAAAGATGATAATAACATAGAGAAGTACATTGGCAAAAAACATAAGGCCGTAAATGATCATCAGAAGGATTGGATTTTGCCGGAATAACTTGAACACCGTTGTGCCGTTATCGAATGATGGCCCAGTCAGGTGATGGGTTACCTGTTCCGGAACAACTCTCATGGCAAACAGCCCAATGGGTATGGCCAGCATGTAAACGGCAAAGGGGAAATGCCATGAAAAGCCGCCAAGAGCACCTCCGATCAGCGGCCAGATGACTCCGCCAAAACTCTGGGCGCTTCCTCGCCAGCCCATGGCCCTGTCACGGTCACCGCCTTCGTACATGCTCAGGATCAGCACATTGATGGCAGCGAATATACCGGCAAGGGCAATCCCGAGACAGGCCCTGCTCACCAGAAGCACCCAGTAGGAATTGATCAGCAGGCCGGACCCGCCGGCAAGCCCATAGCCGATAAGTGAAAAGATAAACGGCCATCTGGCCCCTTTCCGATCAATAACGCTTCCCATCAGGGGGCTGAAAAGGGCCATGAACAGCCCATGGGTGGTTATGATTAACCCAACCGACGAGGGGTCAACCCCCAAACCATCCCTCATCACATTGAGAACCGGCGCGATGATGCTGCCGGCCATGATGGTGAGGGTAGCCGAAGTGAGGATCACACCCAGAGAGAGCCTTTTAGAATCGATCATTTTTGCTGGACATCCTTATTATTTACCCTGCGGGAAAGCCAAAAAAGCCCTGTCTTCTGAGCCTGTTCGCCTCTGAAGGGTTGCCGATGGCTCGCGGTAGCTTAATAAAATTTCGCCCTCGGACGCGGGAATGACGGGTGAGGGTACTTTTTACCAGTTCATCAATATTTTTTATGTCTTGAT
Source organism: Desulfobacterales bacterium (assembly GCA_028704555.1). Classification (NCBI taxonomy): domain Bacteria; kingdom Pseudomonadati; phylum Thermodesulfobacteriota; class Desulfobacteria; order Desulfobacterales; species Desulfobacterales bacterium. The sequence continues at coordinate 22,987 of JAQWFD010000039.1, read as the reverse complement.
TTGTATACAGATAATCATTGTGTGAAACACTTTCGGGACGAATTGATCTCACGTTTTTATCTATCGTTACCCATCTGAATCGTCAATAGAAATATGGTCATTTAAAAAGTATTAAATATCCTTTCAATATCTGAAAACGCCCAGCATCAATTCCCAATCAACAGCTTCCACCAAAACCAAGCACCCCCCCGTCATCCCACTCCGCCCCTTTTGATTGACGCAACCCGGAATACGCAATGCGGGTTTGATCATAACTGCGGCCACAATGTCACGGGGCCTGTTCCGCAGCCTGTTGAGATCTTCTCTCGATGGCGCCGTTGCTGACTTTTACCTTTACTTCTTTACTCATGTCGATTATTTCCTTTATAAGGTTTTTAAAAAAATACCGAAACGTCAATTGTTTCTTGTCAGGCTTGCCTTATCGATTTTCCATGAAATCTTTTAAACTATGACAACTCACTGCTGGGATAAGTTCAGGGGAAATACAGATTAAACTGTACAATACAACGATATTGTTTTGGTAAGCGTCAGCTTTGTTCCGGTTTTTTTATTCATATAAAGCATTGATATAAAAAGGTATGATGGAATCATGACTGAACGAAATGAAATCGCCGGTATCGCATGTACCCCTGCGAATAAAGGCACTAAAGTTATTTATAAAACCGGTGAGCTCGAACGATCGATCGATTGGAAACAGGGATTGGCTATTTCTATGGGCGTACCTTTAATGATTTTGCCGTCTATTGGGTATTTTGCTGGTTATCTATCGTCATTTGCTATTATTGTATGGGGCCTGTCTGTTTTTCAGGGATTTATGCAGAACATCGCTTATGGTGAACTGGCAACAACTTTTCCTGCTGCATCCGGTATGCCCGGATTCGCCCAGAATGTTTTCAAATCACCCAGCCATGAAGGAAAATATGACAAAGGTAAACTGATCGGCGGATTCAGTGCCTGGAGTTACTGGTTCGCGTGGAATCCTGTACTTGCTATCTTCTCAATTCTTGTGAGTTTCTATCTCCACAGCCTGTTCCCCTCATTGGCGGATTCTTTCAGCCAGTATCAGCTCTCATTAGCAGCAGGCATTGTGATATTCGGAGGCGTGATACTTGTAAACTATCGTGGTCTTTCAAGTGGTGCTCTTGCAGGTTACATTCTTGCAGTTTTCTCTCTTGTTCCAATGGCAATCATTACACTGGCACCTTATGTGACCGGCGATTTTGTAATGGCTAATATCACCGGCACATGGCTGCCCACTGACTGGGCATGGGATTTCTCGCATATCCTTATCCTGCTCGGAATTTTTGCAATGGCTCAGTGGAGTGCCTGTGCATGGGAAACTGCCGCTATCTATGGTCCGGAATATAAGAACCCCGGTTCTGATGTGCCAAAGGCCTTATTTTCCTGTGGTGCGATCTGTATGGTAGCTTTCACCCTTGTACAAATGACAGTTACAGGTGTTCTCGGTATTGATGGTATTGCCGCTGCACCCATTGACCCAATGCTTCCGGTTGCACATGCAGCGCTTGGTGATGCCGGTTCAACGATTGCTGTTGTCATGCTCATTGCGGCAATGATATTGATCATCCAGACCGCATACCTGGGTTCTTCAAGGACATTGCACTCAATGGCAACTGAAGGAAATTTTCCTGAAATTTTCAAAAAAACAAATGCACATGGTACGCCTGTTCTTGCAATGGTTGTTACCGGCATCTTCAACCTGATCCTGATTTCGATGGGTACGCCAACAGCTATTCTTGCCGCATCAGCAATTGGATATGTTTGTGCTAACGGCATCAGTCTCTTCGCATACGTAAGGGCAAAATCAAGCCCGCATCTTGTCGGTCTTGACAGGCCATTCAAGGCACCGTCCGGATGGAAGAACATTACATTACTGTTTGGCCTTTTCAACCTGCCACTCTGCCTGGTCGGTGTGATCTATCTTAATAGTGTCGAAGGAATTTGGTTCTCAACGGTTGTTGGGATTTGTGTCCTTGGTCTCTATATCCCAATTTGGTTCTACTCACAACACGAGGCCTATGTTGATAAGGCCATTTGCCGTAAGCCTGATACGCAAGATAATACAAAAAAAGGGGCTTGATCATAACTGCGGCCACCATGTCGCGGAGTCCGTCCCTCAAGCGCAAAACGGGCTTCGCTTTTCTGGCTATCCTGCCGTAAATATCATAAATTATCTGTCCCTATTCAGTCTGTTCAGTCCCATTCCCTTTATTAAAACCCACGATCAAACTTATTTGTATATATTAACTTGACATGTTTGATAAAGTAACTATACTTATAGAACACAATAAAGGCTCTTCCACTGTGGGGGAGTTAGTTTCGTTACTGAAGGGAAGATCCATTTGTTAAAGTGGCACACCGGATGTTGGGAACGCATAAAAAAGAAAATTTTTAAAAGGAGTATGTCACGATGGCAAATGGAATTGTAAAATGGTTTAATGACAGCAAAGGTTTTGGATTTATTGAGCAGGAAGATGGAGCGGATGTGTTTGTCCATCATTCAGCCATTAATGCATCAGGCTTTAAGTCTCTCAAAGAAGGCGACCGGGTTACCTTTGACGTGGAACAGGGCCAAAAAGGTCCATGTGCTGCAAATGTCACTGTCGCGTAGCGATTAGCCTGTTATTTAGAGTTACAAAGGGCGTTTTCTCGAATTATGAGGGAACGCCCTTTTTATTTTGATTAAATATCTCCCCTTTAATGGATTGCCCAGATCCTTGACATCAATAATCCATACCACGCAACCCCCTTAAAAGGGACTTCACCTTTCTGGCTATCCTGCCATAAAAAAATGGCGTGTCCCGGAAAGAATCATCTGGGCGGCCAGCGCAGCAAGGATCAATCCGGTCATTTTACTCAGTATATTGATCCCTCTTCTGCCGAGAATGCTCTCGATATAAGAGGCAAAAAAAAGTATTATTCCAATGCTGGCGATCGCGGTAATCAGTGCGATGGTCCCGATCATTTTTTCTATAGAGGTGCTCATTTCCGCCTCCAGCACCAGCAGGGTGCCGATGGTCGCCGGACCGACAATGATCGGTATGGCGAGCGGAACGACGGCAATTTCACTGTCGCGGTACGATCCTGAAGGGGTAGGCTTTGCCTGAACCAGCTCAATCGCCGAAAGAAACAGCAGGGCTCCGGCGCCAACACGGAAAGCGTCCAGGGTGATATTGAAAACAGCAAATATGATATTACCAAAATAGTAGAGGCCAAAGCATAAAACCGTTACGGCGCTGGTTGTCTGCACGGCCAGTTTGCGTCGCTGGGGTGCCGTATGGTCGATGGTCATGCTTAAAAACATGGAAAGTGCGAAAAAGGGCGTAAAGATGAAAAAAAATTTCATCCACACGGCCAGAAAATAGCTCAACGCATCCTGCATATTATGTTCCTCATCTAATATTTTTTTCACCCGTCCGATTCGGAAATCCGTTCCAATTCAGAAAATTCCCCACCGGCGCGATGCGCGATGCGCCCGGATCGGGCATATCATGCGTCACCGGTTAACGACTTAATTATGCCACCAATATTATATATGGCAACAATATTTTCGATCGAAACCACCCATACAAATAGCAATCCCCGCAAAAAGAAACTACAACGTGTCGCCGCCCTGGCGGGGGCTTGGATAATGTGCCTGAGACCATCATCTACGGGCTTGCGCCCGAGGCTACGGCGTCTCGCCCTCTGCGAGGGATAGAAACAGGAATCGTTTCGAAAAACCCGGAACAAAAGCATATCGAACCTATTGTTTGTGAGGAAAGCGCTTCAGGAGCGGCGCCTCAAAATGGCGGCCTTGAGTCGGCTGTAGGGAATCCGCTCCTGCTCCAGTCGGATATTCTCCCCGATGAGATTGTCCCTGAGTTCCCGGTAGAGCTGTGATTCGGTTTCGCTAAGATTAGGAAGGTCTGCGATATAGCGCTCCCCGTCCTGCTCTTTTACCCATAAATCCCTTGCGGAAAAGAGCGTCTCCCGGTCCATGAGCATCGATTCCATTCGGGGAAAGGCGCCTCGAAGCAGGGAGAGGATATGAAACCCGCAGGTATCGATATCGCCCCAGTAGTGGATCTCCTTCTCCCGGAGCCAGGATGCGCCCTGAAGCGACTGGACGCCGTTTCCCAGCCCGAAGATCACGATGCTGCCGGCGGCCTGGGGAAAGCTCAGGCCGTTGGTCTTGTTTTCGGTGATGAACACCGTCCTGCAGGGAATCTTGCATCTCGCAAATTCGCTCACCGGCACGCTGATGTCTGTGGCTCCGAAACCCGGGCAGAGCGATGGATCGAGCAGGCGGAAGCGGATCAGCTGCTCGTCGTATTTCAGGCCGTACCGCTTCTGAAACCCCTGTCCCGAAAGCGTGGCAACCCAAGGGTCCACGGCCGCTTCAGGAAGAAGTTCGTCCAGCAGTTCCCTCAAAATCCCCTTATTTTTTTCCACGAACTTGGTATCCACGCCGGAAATCTCCAGCTCCCTCAGGTATCGGCCCGGCCGGGGATTGGCCAGAAAAAAATCCACCACGGACAGCAGGGCGGGCCATTGATCCCGGAACTCGAGCACCCTGCCGCATTTTGCCGTGAGCCAGGGGCCGAGGGCCGGATGGCGCCGGGTGATGCTGTCGGTAAGCTGACAAAATGTCTGAAAATCCGCCTCCTTTCCGATAAACCGAAGATAGTCTTCAGGGGTTTGGAAAAGGATTCTATCGGGAAGGGACTGCTCGCCCAGCTTCCGGTGATTGACCCTGGAAAAGCTTACCGTGTATCCGTATCCGATGCGTTCCCGGCTCTTCTCCTGCAATGTTTCGATCCATTTGCGCACTGCCCCGAAATCCTCCAGCGCCTTTGCGGCCGACACCTTCGGAAAAGGGATGATCAGGGGGAAAAGGGACTCACCTGCGAGCGCCGCCCTTAAAAACCGATGGTTGTTCCAGTATGCCAGCGCTTTTTTCCGGATCTCGTTCGGCGTGATCAATGGCCTGCTCCGATGGTGATTCCGGCGGCCGCTTCCGAAAGGTAACGGGCCTTCTCCTTCCGGTACTCATCGATGGAAAGATTCCTCAGAATGGAGTTTTTCCCGCCTTCGTTGTGGATGAAATGGACGGCGCGGATATAATCCTCGATCACATGGATCTTCTGCAGCGGGGTGACGATCAGCAGCTGAAGGTTGAGTTTTTTGAACAGCTCAAGCCCATATCGGGTGGACTCGTCCGATCCCTTGCCGAAAGCCTCGTCGATCACCACAAATCGGAAGGAACGGGACTTTTTGGCGCCCCACTCCAGCCCGAACTGGTAGGCCAGTGCCGCTGCCAGGATCGTGTAGGCGAGCTTTTCCTTCTGACCTCCGGACTTGCCTGCCGAATCAGAGTAAAACTCCTTTTCCGTGTCGTCCTCACCCCATCTTTCACTGGCCGAGAAGTTGAACCAGTTGCGGACGTCGGTAACCTTGAGGGTCCACCGGAGATCAAGTTCCGTCAGGCCTTCCCGACCGTTAAACCGCTCGATAAGCCCTTTCACCTGAAGAAATTTATTTTCGCTGTACAGTTCATCCCCTTCGAGGGTGTTGGCCAGACATTGCCGGATCTCCTGCTGAAAATTCCGCACATCCACGTCCTGGGTGGGGTCGGTGCCGAGTTTGATGTAGGTGCCGGGATTGTACTCTGTCTGCCTTAAGGAGAGGTTGATGGCGCCGATCTTCTCCTGGATTTCCTGTTTCTCCTTGTCCAGCTGGTTCTGGAACAGGGCGATACTGTTGATGGTGCCTTCGTTCAGGAGTTTTTTGAAACGGGCTTCGTGCCGGGGCAGATCCTCTGCGGAAAGAACCCTGAGCATCTCCCCGTAGGCGTCCATGGCCCCGAGGCTCACGTCCACCTCAATGGTTTCGGCCGGATAATCGTTCTTGTATGCGGCCATCTGCTTGAGAATCTTCTCCTCCATGCGTTTGATCCGCGCCTCATCCCTGTCGAGTCCCTGCTGAATCAGACCCCGGATGTCCCGCTGCCGTTTATCGAGGTTCTGGAGAGAAAAGGGGCTGTCTCCGCAGGTCTCCTGCCTGAAATCATCTATCAGGGGAAAAAGCCGCTGTTTTTCCGCCTCTTCCAACTCTGATTCGGCATCACTGGCGCTTTTCAGCTCTTCGGTGCGATCGCCGAGTTTCTGTTCGTTCCTGCTTTTAAGGTCCCGCTGCTCCCTGAGAAGTTTGACCTTTTCGGTAAGCGCCTGCTTTACCTTCTCCAGCTCCTTTCGCAGGGAGTTGAGAAGATCTGAGCTTTCCTCGATGCGTTTGCGCTCCGCTTCCAGCACCTGGATCTCCCCTGCCTGGGGCTGCCAGTGGATCTCATTGTAGGATTCGACCTTGAGCAGGTCTCTTGCCGCATCCCTGAGCCCCTGAAGCTTCTGTTGCTCCTTCAAAAGGTCAATGACTGCATCGGCAAGCGCACCCCCCTCTTTTTCCACCTGGAAAGCTTCGGTCTCCAGTGCCCGGATTTTCTCCTGGTTGGTCCACCCCAGAATGTAGCGGCTGCGGTCATCTATCCTGTGACGGTCATCCTTTTCATGGCGCCGCCCGCCGGATTTGATCTGGCCGTTCAGGGTGATCGCACTGGGAAGTCTTCGGAACGCTTCGATGGAATCGCAGCAGGCGTAATCAAATCTCCGGGGCAGTTCGCCCTCCAGCCAGCCGTAGAACGGGGTGTCGGGCCTGATCTGGAGCTTGGCCGGGAGGCTGTCGGCATCAGGTGCGTTGCCCGGGGCTTTTTTCTCATTATCCCCGGTACGAAAATAAACAAGTCTTCCGGCAAGCCGGGTTCTGTCCACATAATGGCTGACCCTGGCGTAATGCTCACCCGGGACCAGAAGGCTGAGGCCAAAGTTGTGGAGAACCCGTTCCATGGCCCCTTCCCACGCTTTTTCATCCTCCCTCACGGAAAGGAGTTCCCCGGCAAAGGGCAGTTGCTCCTCGTCGATCCCCGATGCAGCGGCCATCTCTTTTCGAATCCTGAGATTTTTCAGCGGGATGTTGTTTTTCCGGCTTTTCAGGGAGTCAATCTCCTCCTTGAGAAGTGTCAGGCGGCGCTCCTTTTCCTTGATCTCTATGCCGATGTCCACCTGTTTTTTCCCCAGGGTCAACAGATCGTCTTCGATCTTATCCAGCAGCGTTTCAGCGCTTTTCCGGTTGGCGTAAAACGCCTCCTCATCCCTTGCCGGGCCAAGTCCCAGGACATCTGAACAGGTTCGATAATTTTTTTCCATGGAAAGCTTTCGGTCCCGGGTCCGGTTCAGCTCGGCAACCGCTTTCCTTATGTCTTCTATGCGACGGCCCCCCTTATCGCTGATGCTGACCTTAAGATCCACCTCCTTTTCCTGGAGCTTTCCGGTTTCCTCCTCCAGGGCTTCGATCCGATGGCCCTGCTTCATCAGCTGGAGTTTGAGCTCATCGATCCATATTTTCAGGAGTTTTGCTTTGTGAAAGCCCACATAGGCAAGAAGCGCCTCGCGGCAGTCCTTGAGCTCCCGGATCTTCTTTTCCACAGACCGGTACCGGCCAAAAACCTCCTCCATGGGGACGAGACGAATAATCTGGGCCTTTGCCCGGAGCACTGCCCCGTGGGCGCGGTTGAGGTTGTCGAAATTGCGGCGCAGCTCGTCGATGCGAATCGCAACGTCGCTCTTTTCAAGCATGTGGCTGCGAACGAATTCATTGAGATTGCCCACGGATTTCATGGAAACGGTCTGGTAAAAAAGATCCAGTGCCTGGTTACTGGCAATGCCGAACAGGTGCCGGAAACGGCCGCCGTAGGCCTTGAAATTGTCGAACACCTGGATACCGGCCGTTTTTTTCAAGCGCTTTTTAAGATCGAGGATGTTGCTTCCGAAATCCGCAAAGTGCTCTGCGATGGTAAGCGCCCTGTCGGCTACCACGAAGAAACGCTCCGGAGTCTTTTTCTGGTCCTTGAGCCAGAACACCTGGGCCAGGGTCACCAGCTGAGCATAGCCCTTGTTGGCGAATCGGGCGAGCAGAACCGTGTAGCTGTTGCCATCGCGCAGGGAAACAGCCCGGGCGGCCTGGGTGAAATCGTCCTTTTCGCTCTTGTACTCCCCCCGGATGTAGGAGTAGAGGGTCCGCTCCCGGGTTTCGGCACCTGCCGCCTTGTTGTAGACGATTTTGTTATGGGGGACGAGCAGGGTGACCACCGCGTCCACCAAGGTAGATTTTCCGGAGCCGATATCACCGGTGAGAAGGCTGTTCGCGCCTTCGGGCGCAATGGACCACACGTTGCGGTGAAAGGTCCCCCAGTTATACAGCTCCAGCTGTTTGAGGCGGAAACCCGCCTCGGAATCAGAGCTGGAAAAATCCAGCAGGGACATCATCTCTTCGGGGTTACGCCGCGCCATAATTTCTGTACTCCGTAAGCTTGTCGTTCAGGCCCGTGAGCCAGTCGGCGTCCACCAGGGCCTTGACGATCCTTCGCACCTCGAAGCGGCCCTCCTCCCCCTTGAGGCGCCGGAGAAATCCGTACTCCACCACCCGGTTGATATGGCTGTCGATCTGCTCGATCAAACGGGCCTCGTTGCCGGCTTCGGGCAAAAAGACCTGGATCATGTCGATGATCTGCTCGCGGGTGAGGATCAGCCGGGTCTGTCCGCCGCCGGCATCCTGCTCCACCAGTTTCTTGCGAAGCAGCACCAGCAGCAGGCTCAAAGGATAGCTGAGCTGGCGGCGTGGCACGAGCCGGGGAAGGGCTTCATTTGTCTCCCGGGCAGCTTCTTCTTCACTTTCCTCCTGCTGGCGGAGAAAAGCGTATCCTTCGGCTTCATCGATAAAAAGCATCAGGCCGATACGGTCAAAATAGTCGCTCACCGCAGCCCTGAAGGTAAAAAGGTCCCGCCACAGGTCAGGACGAAGATCCTCGTAAAGGACCCCTTTCAGCAGCTGTATGAGAACGGGGGAAATGCCCCCGGATCTGTTTTCGGTTTCATTAATGGTATCCAAAAAGCGATTCCTTATCTTACCGGACAAATATGATCAGCGGCATTTTCACGGTTTTCGCCTTATCGCCGTCGCCTGAGATTAAAATAATCTCACAGGCCTTTTCATCAATCAAGGCCTTTTCATCGTTCGACGCGATCTTCAGGTAGGCCACCGCCTCGGCCAGCCCCTTTTCTACGGGAAAGTGCTCAATGACCCCGGCAAGGGAGATCTGGGAGGCCGTGCCCAGAGCCTTTCTGATGTTGGCCCTGAGTTTTTCCTCATCGATGTGATTCTGACTGTAGAGAACATCCACATCCATATCCGCTGTGCCGGCCGTCAGACTCGTCTCGTCGATCACCGGATTTATCGGAGGCGTAAAGAGGGTCCGGTTCATCACGATTTCCAGATGCGGCCGGGTCTCGTCCAAAGTGGCAAAGACCTTGTCCCCGGGGGCATTCGCCTTGACCTCGATGGCGCTTTTTTCGATCTCCCTGATCAGCTCCATGATACGCCGGTTTTCCAGCCACGCCTGGTTATCGAGAAACTTGCGCAGCTGCTCCACCAGAAGGTTGTTGGTTTTATAGACCTTTTCTCCGGCCTCCAGCAGATAAAATTTGATCCGGGAGAGGAAGGGATCTGGCGCCAGCTGCCTCACCTCATCGAGCAGAAACACCTTTTCCAGAAGCTCGGTCAGTTCCCCCTGGCGGGAGGGAGACATGAGAAATTCCCAGAAAGCCGTAAAACTCCTGCCCTGATCCGAATCCCATATTACGTCCTGGTCACTGAAAATTTCGTCAAGGAGCTCGCCCTTGGCTTTGTCGCTGGTGGCGATGCGTTCGCGGGTCTCCTGATCCAGGGTCCGGAAGTTGGACTCAACCTGCCTGAAATCCGACAGAAGGCGTCGGGCCGTATCTTCCAGCTGGAAAAAACGCTCCTTGATCTGGGTGGGATCGTGCGGGGCGAGCCCCTGGCTTTCGATCTTTTCAATTTCGGCATCAATGGCCGCCCGCTTTTCTTCGAGTTCCCGGATGCGCTGGGCAGGATCCTGATTGGTTTTTGAAACAATCTCCCGAAGGAGCTGAAATACCGTGAGCAGGCGGGATTCCGTGCCGATGAAGTGTCGCTCTTCAAGACTTTTCAGCCACTCCATGGCCTTTTCAGCACCCGGTGAGAGATCAAACTCCGGCTCATCGCTGAGGGGGGTGTAATATTTTCTCAAAAAAGCGTTTTCCCCCCTGGCCCACTCCTCAAGATACGCTTTTGCGCTCCTCGGGTACCGCCCCTCCCCGTAGATCTCCCTGAGCTGGTACAGATAGTCGCCCAGCCGGGATTCCAGTTCGGAACAGGAAAGAGAGCGCTGATTCGTTTCAACGAACATGTGATGGAGAAAACTGATGATCAGGGGCATGTTGTCTGCATTGAGGAGCCTCAGTGCAGGGTTGGATTCCTTGAGTCTTTCCAGATACTGATGTTTCATCTTCGGCCTTCTTTATGATTCATTCGAATCCGAAGAATATGTCATATTTTTCAATCCGGTTAAATGAAATTCTGGGATTGATCACAACTGCGGCCATATTCTCTTACGTGTAGTTTCAAAGTCCCGGCCTTCACGACGTTATGGCCGCAGTTATGATCAAGCCCGAAATTCTCAAAAGGCATTCACAGATCATTTTCTGCAGCGTCTGTTCCGTTGTTGCCTCGACAGATTGAACTGGGGCTTGTAGTCAGCGATGATGTTGAAATCATCTAACTTTTTGGCGATGGATGCATTTAGAAACAAATTTACCCACCAGTAAATGTCATGCTTTCGAATTCGGGTGCGCAATTTTTTCATCCGTTTTTGTCGTTCAAAACGCGACATGATAACGGCGCTGTAGATAGTATCGGCCACGCCCTCCTGATCATTCGGGTTGACCAGCAGCGCGGCATTCTGCATCTGTGCGGTAGCCCCGGCAAATTCACTCAGGATTACGATGCCGTTATTGTCGACATTCGCGGCGCAATATTCTTTGGCAATCAGGTTCATCCCGTCTTTGAGCGAGGTGATCAGCACGATATCGGCCGCGCGGTAATGTGCGACCAGCTCTGCGCGGTCGAGATTACGGAAAAAGTAATGAACAGGAACCCAGTCGACACGTGCAAAACGACCGTTAATCTCACTCACCAGCTGCTCAATTTCTTCTTTCATCATCTGATACTCGGGCAGCTGATCTCTGCTGGGCACGACCACCTGAAAGAGACTTACCTTTGTCTGCAATTCCGGATACCGTCGCAGGGTTTCCCCAAACGCCTTGATCCGTTCGGGAATCCCCTTTGTATAATCCAGACGGTCAATCCCGAGAATAATCTGAACATCCGGCAGCGGCTCCCGGGCGATTTGACGAGCCCGCTCCACCACTTCCGGCCTGCGGGCCATGTCGGCAAATTCATTAAAATCGATACTGATGGGAAAGACCCCCACCCTCACCGTATGATCACCAAACGTCAGGGTAAGGATCTGGCCTTTGCCGTGAACCGGCACGTCCCTGATGAGCGCCTGGACACATTGCTTGAAATTTCGCCGGTCCCGCAACGTCTGAAATCCGATCAGATCATAATGCAGCAGTGCCCGCAGCAACTGAAACCGCCACGGAAGCCTCATAAAAATATCGAGTGGCGGAAACGGAATGTGCAGGAAAAACCCGACGTTATTCTTCACCCCCATGTCATGAAGATCCTGAGCAACCTTCATCAGGTGGTAATCATGAACCCAGATATAATCATTCTGCCTCAGGTTATCACGAATCACCACGGCAAATTTCCGATTCGCCGCCTGGTAGCCGGGCCAATACGAGGAATCAAAATTACATCTGCCCAGAAGGTCGTGAAACTGGGGCCATATAATCTCGTTGGAAAACCCTGAATAATACTTTTCGATATCTTCGGCAGTAAGGGGCACCGGCTTGAGCGTAAATCCCGAATCCAGGGTTGCTTCTTCCAGTGCACAGCTCAACTCCTTTTCGGCGACATCGCCCGTTCCCGCCCATCCGATCCACAGACCGCCCCGATCCTTGAGTACAGGGGCAAGCGCCGTCACCAGCCCTCCGGAGCCCGGCACGGCCTGCCATTTTCCGTCTTCCTTGTTTAACACCACGGGAAGCCGGTTGGACACAATGACGAGGCGACCGGCCGGCGGGATATTTTCACTGTGTGCTTCAGATTGTGTCATCCTGTCAGCTCCTTAAAAAAAACCGCAACCCGCCCGGATTCTTCCAAAAAAATCGACCACATCCGGGCTTTGGGAATGCATCCCCCTGATAAAAACTCGTCGGGGGAAATGTCATGACGTGGCCGCCTGCCAGCGCCTCAGAAAATCCAGAAGTTCATCCGGCGGCCGGAGCCAGAGATCTGCGCAGGTATCCCGCAGTGTCTCTCTGACCAAAACCGCCAGGCCTCTTCCTTTGATGGCGGAAAAGGCATCTTCATCCGTCAGGTCATCGCCCAGATAGGCGGCTGCCGTTCCGGAAGGCATTTCTCCCAGAATCCGGTCCACGGCCTGTGCCTTGGAAATTCCTGAAGGACGAAACTCCAGGCCGCCGTCGAATTCATGAAGGGTCAGCACGGCTCCATTCACCAGATCGGGCAGACGAGTCTTGAGGGCCATACGGATTCCGGCGATATCCCTTTCGTTCAAACCGCGCCAGTGCACGGCCAGACTCAGGGGCTTTTTCTCCAGCAGCCGGCCCCAGCCTTTTTCAAGCAGCCAGCCCGAAACCCTTTGAAGGTCATGTTTCAGACGTTCCGGGACGACTGCGGTTTCATACGTTCCGTTTAAAGACAGCCGCTCTCCGCCGTGCGACCCCCAGAGTTCAGGCAGCTGCCTTGTTCCGAGCAAAGGAATAAGATCATCCAGTCCTCGTCCGCTGATGACCACCAGACGGGTTTTTCCGGCCCCGATAATTTTTTCCAGCATCCCGGTTATCCCCGGATAGGGCCGGGCATCACCCCGGTTTATTCTGAAGGGCGCCAGGGTGCCATCATAGTCAAGCAGCAGCGCCCGGCCGGCCGCATTTCTCATCGATTCAAAAAACACCGATACCTTTTTTTCTTTGTCGAAAATTTTCATCTGGCACTACCCTCATATTTCAACAACGAGGCCATTGGCAGGCAGTTCGCAGCTGATGTCCCTCATTGATTTGCATGCGTTGATTCATGATTTTTCTCCGTTTATTTTAATCCGCCAGAGGCTGATATTGCAAGAAGTTCAACGGATGAGATATGGGCATCCCAAAACTCGAAGCGCTTGATTCCGCGTATTTTTTAAGGCAACACGATAGGACGGATTATCAATTTCAAAGCGCCATTGTTTAACGCATTCTTAGATCCTGTCAAGGCGGAAGCAAAATTTGTTTTCACGCAAAGAACGCTTCTCAGGCCTGAGGATTTCTAAAATTCCGCGATATCCGTTTCATTTCTGACAGACTTCCGGAATTCATTCTGATTTTAATTTTGGCAAGTTATGTCATGTTTTTATAATGGTTATATTTCATATTGATGATTCAGACAAGGGCCGATAGATAAAATTGTGAGGCGACCTCGTTTGGAACGATCTTAAAATTATAATTATTTTTTGCTAATGATATCGGCTACAGGGTTCAACAACACGAATGTCAACGGGAAACCCGGCAGGGGTGGAGGCGTATAGCCGGTGGTTTTAGCCACCGGCCCTGAGTCCTGAAAGGACGACGTCAAGGGGGAAGGCGGCATTCTGCTCCAGATCGGCGGGATGCCCGATCATGCACATATGGTAATCAAGCTCAAGCCCGTTTGGGCATTGTCGGAGATCATGCAAAAGGTCAATATCCAAATTCAAGCATCGTCTCCCAAAAATTGCGGCTTCCACATAGCATCAGCAGGTGATCTGCCAATCAGCATAAAAACCCTATTCAAGCCGAAACCCTTCTTCTGCAGCCTGCCCCAGGCTTCCAATGACAAAAGTTATCTGATATAACCTGTCTGAACAGACTGCCGATAATATCAGCGCTGTAATCTGAAAGGGTATGGCAATGAATGAATCCATCACCGAAGCGATTTGCGGATTTGTGAAATCGTATAAACAAAAAGAAGACATCGCCACTGAATGGCAGATGCCGCTGGTCGGCTTTGCGGATGCCGCTGATCCGTTGTTTGATGCGCTCAAAGACGCTGTCAGTCCGAGTCATTCCATCCCTTACGATATAATGGCCGATGCCCGGACCGTGGTTGCTTTTTTTCTTCCCTTTGATCGGGATATCACGGGGAGCAATATCTCCGGGGAAAAAAGCTCCCGGCAATGGGCAATGGCCTACATCGAAACCAATCAATTGATTTGCGACCTGAATCAGTATCTTAAAAAATGGTTTCAAGCCGCCGGATATGACTCATCCATCATTCCGGCTACCCATAATTTTGATACGACCACACTCATCAGCGACTGGTCCCACAGGCACGTAGGCTTTATCGCCGGACTGGGCCGTTTTGGCCTGAACAACATGCTGATCACCGAAAGCGGATGCTGCGGACGATTCGGCAGCATTGTGACGAACTGTCCTACGGCACCCTCCCCCCGTCCCGGAGAAGAGTATTGCCTGTACCGGCACAACGGAACCTGCGCAAAATGCGTCGACCGATGTGCCTGCCACGCGCTGACGAAAGACGGCTATGACCGGCACCGCTGCTATGAGGTACTGCTGGCAAACGACGCCCACCACAGCGATCTTGCCATGACCGACGTATGCGGAAAATGCACCGTAGGGCTTCCCTGTTCTTGTCAAAATCCAGTAACGCCCTGCGGGCGGAAATGAGGACCGCTATCGCTGGAGGGCCACTTCGTTTGAGGCAAAAGATAAGAAGCAAGGAACTTTTATCGAATGAACAGCATGCACGCCACCGGAATATAGACTAACGCAAACAGCGTGCTGAGGAATACGCCCGTAGCGGCTTTTTCCGGCTCGACCCGTAGCTGCGTAGCAAACAGCACCAGATCGACCAGCAGTGGCACCACCGCCAGAATGATCAGGCAGTTGTAGATCAAGGGATTGAACATCCGGAACATATACCGGTCCGCACCGATCACGATGGCCACCAGCAGGGGCCAGACAAGAAATTTGGCAAAAAAGGTGATCGAAATATAGCGCCAGTCAATACTGAAATGGCGAATCCCGGCGATGGACAGACCGATCATCATTACCCCCAGGACCATGTAGGCACTGCGGAAATTTCCGATCATGTCCACCACAACCGGCGGCAGGGAGGTGTGTGTCACAGACAGGATCACCCCGATGATGACCGCATAGACCGGCGGCAGGGTCAGCATCTTTTTGAGACTGTCGGCAACGGTAAAATTGCCGCGGGCAATGACATAATACCCCAGAGTCAATTGGAATATCAGCATCCCCGTGATGGCCAACATATAGACCCCCAGGCCCTGGTCCCCGAACAGAAGCAGAAACAGGGGAATTCCAAAATAGCCCGAATTTGCGGTAGCCGCCGATACAGCCACCAGGTTGACCGTCGCATCCCGGAAAAACAACCGGGAAAAAAAGTAAAACACGACCTCCATCACCGTACACAGGACAAATACCAGAACCGGCAAGCTGAGTGTGGAAATGCTGATGGGCACGGTGGATACATATCCCAGGTAAACAACCGGCGAAATCACATAGATTAAAAGGTTGGCAATGGTTTCGGCGCTCACACTCAGAAACCGCCCGGCCAGAAATCCGGTCAGCATGATCAGGTAAAGGGGAATCAACTTGATTACTATTAACGAAAACGCATCCATCAGAACCGAACTCATCTTTCTGTTAAACGATTATTCCCATTATTCCGGGACAACTCTTCATAGGGCCATTTGGGGGAAATGTCAATTTAACCGTCGGTTGAAAATCTCTTTGTTCTTCCGGTAAAAAACGCCATCCTCAGCCACTTGAAACAAACCGGTTCCGCCAACGCCCTGTTTATGTTATAAGAAAAAAATAAACGGGAAAAACAAAATTCCTATAACAACTTTGATGCCCTTGTAAAAGGTTATATTCAGCCCTTATTTGCCATTTTCCTGAAAATAAGACAACTGTCATTTCAACATGTTCCGAACTCCCGCACAGAAATGACGGATGCGGCTACTTTTTACAAAACCATCAACCTTACATCGGATAAATAATGCAATGATCTCCGTTTACACTATCGGTTACTCAACCCACAGCCCCCGCCGGTTTACCAATCTGCTGAAACAGTATGAGATCACCACGGTCTGTGATGTGCGCTCATCCCCTTACAGCAGATACAATCCCCGGTTTACAAAAGATACTCTCATGCGGGATTTGAATTCACACGGCATCAAGTATTTATTTCTGGGGCGTGAACTGGGCCATCGCTCTACGGATCCGGCCTGCTGCCGGAACGGCAGGATACAATATGACCTGCTGGCCAGAACGGATATTTTTAAAACCGGAATGACAAGGCTGTGGAAGCACATCCACGCGGAACGAGTCGCCCTGATGTGTGCGGAAAAGGACCCGGTGACCTGTCATCGAATGATTCTCATATGCCGGCAGCTTCGACACCAGCCCGTAAGCATCTCCCATATTCTCGACGACGGTAGCCTGGAAACCCAACAGGATGCCGAAAACCGGTTGATGAAACTGATGAAAATTCCGCAGCAGAGCCTTTTTGACACCACCGAAGACCGGATTCAGCTGGCTTACGACAAACAGGCCCGGCGAATCGCCTGCACACAGCCATCCTGACCTGCACGGAAAAATAAGGGGTCAAGTCTCCGTTTGACTCTTTTTCTCCCACGCAGAAAAACCGTTTCGACCATAACGCAAAAAGCCCGGAAGACAGCTTACCCGCCGGGCTTTTTTTAACGCTTCTTTTAAATGTCAAACCGCTACAGCGCCGTCTTGATCCGGGCCATGGCCCGCTGAACGTTTTCATAGTGGTTAAACGCGCTGATGCGGATAAAACCCTGACCGCATTTACCGAATCCCGCGCCGGGCGTACAGACCACGCCGGCTCTTTTCAGCAGCAGGTCAAAAAACTCCCACGAATCCCGGCTGCCGTCGACCCAGATGTACGGAGAGTTTTCTCCCCCCACACAGTCAAATCCCATCGCGGTCATCTCGCTGCGGATCAACGCGGCATTTTTCAGATAATAATCAACCAGCTCGCGGATCTGCCATTTCCCCTCATTGCTGTAAATCGCCTCGGCCGCCCGTTGAACCGGATAGGACACGCCGTTGAACTTCGTGCAGTGACGGCGGTTCCACAGAGAGTGCAGGTCATGTTTTTCACCCGCTGCATCATAGGCCATGCAGTCTTTTGGCACGACCGTAAACGCACACCGGGTTCCGGTAAATCCGGCGGTTTTAGAAAAACTCCTGAACTCGATGGCCACCTCTCTGGCCCCGTCGATTTCATAAATGGACCGGGGAAGACGCTCATCCCGGATAAAAGCCTCATACGCCGCATCAAAAAGAATCAGCGCCCGATGCTCCCGGGCATAGTCCACCCAGGCCTTCAGCTGATCGCGGGTAATGGCAACACCGGTGGGATTGTTGGGAAAGCACAGATAAATCAAATCCACCGGTGATTGAGGCGGCGCAGGAACAAAACCGTTTTCCCGGGTGCTGTCCAGATAATACAGCCCCTCATATCTGCCGTTTTTAAATTCCCCGGCCCGGCCGGCCATGACGTTGGTATCCACATAAACCGGGTAAACCGGGTCCGGAACCGCTATCCGGATATCTGCGCCAAAAATTTCCTGAATGTTTCCGGTATCGCATTTAGCCCCGTCGCTGATAAAAATTTCATCCGCCGAGATGGCCGCTCCCCGATCCTGAAAATCATGACGGGCGATCGTTTCACGCAAAAACGCATATCCCTGCTCCGGGCCGTATCCGCGAAATTTGCCGTCATCGGCCATTTCATCCACTGCCCTGTGAAAGGCCTCGATACAGGCACCGGGAAGGGCCCGGGTCACATCGCCGATACCCAGCTTAATCACTTCCTGATCCGGATTGGCCTTCTGAAAGGCAGCAACCCGGTGGGCGATATCCGTAAACAGATAAGAGGACTGAAGTCTCAGATAATTTTCATTAATTTTAATCATAATATCATTCCTTCAACAAAATTGTATGGGGTCGGATTGCTTTGCCGGAGGCAAAATCACATCAGGATCTGATGGGCTGAAATTCCCGTTCCGCAGGAAATCAATCGGGGAAGATGCCCGAACAACAGGAGTTGTACGATGGTATGGCTGTGCTGTCAATCCATAACAGCGCTTTTCTGATCGATACGGCCTGATCGATATCGTCAACGCTTCGCGCGTTTATCAATAAATCCGGAAAAACCAAATGACCGTATCGAATTTTCTGCCTGATCGGAAATGACAGGGTAGCTGTCGTCCTCGACAAAGGCGTGGCCCTAAGGGCTCACTCAAAAATAACTTCACATTTTAAGCGCCGATGCATCCTGTCTGGCTGCGTTACGAACGCTCGGAATATGCTTGATATTCCTGCGCTTTCGTGCCTTGCCAGACAAGCGCCTCAATACTTAAAATTGCGAACTTATTTCTGAGCGAACCCTAAACAGAAACTTCAGGGCATCTGTCTGAGGAAAATTTCCAGTCGGTCCCTTTTTCATTGTCCCTTTGTTTACAAAAATTAAAAAATGCTTCGAGAAGCTGATTGGAGCGAAGCGTTTGGCGGACACCGGCGTAACAGCTGACTGCCTGTATCCCCATTTTTTCCAGATCCGAAGCCATCTCCGTAATGTATTCGGATACAATTTCGGCATCAAATTCGGGGTGAAACTGAACTCCCCAGGCGCAGGTACCGACAGCAAACGCATGATGGGGATCAAAGGCGTTCGAGGCCAGAACCGTTGCTGATTCCGGCAATTGCAAAACTGTCTGAGAATGGCAGACATGCGCGTAAAACGATGCGGGCAGCGTACCCAGCAGCGGGTCATGAATTCCCGCGGAATTTAATTCGATTCTGACCGTTCCGATTTCCATCCCCCCCGTGTGGTAACCGACGGTGCCGCCCATGGCATACGCCAGGAGCTGGTGTCCGTAACAGATCCCCAGCAGGGGAATTTCCTGTGTTACAGCCTGGTGTATCCATGCGGCCAGCTGCTCGCTCCAGGGTTCCCCATCGGTCACCATCGAATGAGAACCGGTCACGATGATGCCGCCATACCGGCGGGAATCCGGCAGTTCACAACCCGAGCAGCCATCAACGACAGAGATGATATCGCCGGCATAGTACATATGATTGATGACCCATGTATCAAAATCCCCCAGCCGCGAGGCAAGGGAGGTAAACGTCGTGCCGGCCTTGATAATCAGTAACCGTTTCATGACTTGTTCCCCATCCTTTTTTCCTGATTGCGTAATTCAGATCCGCTTGGCAACATGGGCCCCACACCTTTCCGGATAACGAAACGGCCCGTTAACGCAAAAATGCAACTCATGTGCCAGATCAATACCGCGGGTTATCAAATCAGAAAGCCGAATCGGTTTTTCAGCCGGTACGAATCAGCCATCTGCAAGGATTCCAGCGGTAGATTTCTATGAAAAAACCAATGAAACAATCCGGAAAGCAGAAGGGGATGTGAGAAAAAATGCAACATTTATGTAGATCCCACGGGAGGCCACTTACATCCATGTGAAAATTCAACGCAACCTGATGTAAAAATTGAAAAACCGGCTTCGGGAAAAAGAGTCAAACGAAAACTTGACCCCTTTGCGCCTTTGACCTTTGATTACACAATATCCGCATTTCATAAGTCAAAAAATCAACAAGACACCCGCCGCCCCCGACATCGGGTGATACCGGGGAAGTACGACAAATTTTATCCACACCCCGGAGCAATTCAAAATTCAAGCTCACTCCCCGGCGTCTTCAAGATTAGAGATTTGTTTTTCGATCGTCTCCAATGCCCCCCCGAGATATGAAACCCGAATTTTAAGAGCCTGCAACGCCTGCTCACGGAACGACAGCCCCGGAAACGAAATGGTATTGGACCAACCATATCCATACCCGCCTCCCCGACCGCCCCGGAAGCCCCGATCCAATCCAATTCCACGGCCATAACCGGGATGCCCGTACCGCGGCGCCGGATAACCGGCGCAATAGCCGATACCTCGTCCTGTCATAGATCCCATTCCTGCCGGACCTGTTCTATCTCCACCTGGCATCGTTTGCCTCCCTGTATGCATTACCATTATGATCCGTTTTTGCCACCACCCTTGCCACCCCCCGATCCTTTTCGGGGGCCAAATGAATCCCGGGATATGGGACGCCGCAAATTAAATCCGTGAGACCCGGTTTCATACAGCTTTAAGGCCGTTAAAACCACTGATTCAAGGCCAACCCGTTCATATGCCGGCGGTCTGTAATGTGTCCGGTCATGGCATTCACCATCAAAAACCGCTGCGCCGAACCACACAGCGGTGAAATTCAATCTTCCCGAACGCTCAGCGCCATTTTCATTGCGGTTACCCTCTGTCCTGACTAATTAGCAAAGCAATCTGCATGCCAGGGAATTTTTTCAATCTGAACCGAATAGATTATTTATTTTATTTTCAGTGGGTTAATAGAATTTCGGGCAGCAGGTTTCACGATAAATCCAACCGGGAGGTCGTTTTACGGTCGCAATTTCAAGACGCTTTGAATCGACAGGGTCGTATGTATGCGCTATTACAACTTTTTTTTCTGGCAGGTTCGTCCATCGATTTTGGGCAGGTCAATCTCCATGGCCTTGATTTTCCGGAACAGCGTGCTCTTATGAATCCCGAGATCCCTTGCCGCCGCAAGCCGGTTATAATGATTTCGCTTCAACGCCTCGATGATCATCTGCGTTTCAACGGTTTTCAGCGCATCGTCAACGGTGTCGGATATTACCGGCGACACCATTTGTCCGGTAACCCGCTCGGGAAGACAGCTGGTATCGATAATACCCTCCTGACATAATACAAAGGTATGTTCGATAATATTTTCCAACTCCCTGATATTTCCAGGATAATCATAGGTCATCAAGACAGTCAGCGCTTCATGACTCAAGCCCTGGACAGTCCGACCTCTCTGCAGATTAAGACGCTGGATAAAGTGCTCTGCCAGCAGGGGGATATCCTCCTTACGGTGCCGAAGCGGGGGCAGATCCAGCCGAACCACATGGATGCGATAAAACAGATCCTCCCGAAAGGAACCCGCTTTCACCAGTTCGTCCAGATCTTTATTGGAGGCAGCGATGATTCTCACATCCGCATTTTCCGGTTTTGTGCTCCCCAGCGGATAAAAGGTACGTTCCTGAAGGACCCGCAGCAATCTCACCTGAAATGCCGGGCTGATATCCCCGATTTCATCCAGAAAAATGCTTCCCCCCCGGGCCCGTTCAAAATGCCCGGATTTGTCTTTGCGGGCATCAGTAAACGCACCGGCTTTGTAACCAAAAAGTTCTGATTCCAGAAGGGTATCGGGAAGCGCCCCGCAGTTGATAGCCACAAAGGGTTTATCCTTTCGCGGGCTTAAGGCGTGAAGGGCACGGGCCAGCAGTTCTTTGCCGGTGCCCGTTTCCCCCTGAATCAACACCGTGCTTCCGCTTTCGGCCACCTGGGGTAAAATGGCAAATATTTTATGCATCGCAGGACTGCGGCTGACCATATCGCCGATCTGATTCCGGGCATCCAGTTTCCGGCGGAGTTCTTCGACCATACTCATGTCGCGAAACGTTTCCACCCCCCCCAGAACCGTACCATTCTCATCCTTTAACAGCGAAGTGCATACGACGACCGGGATACTTCTTTTTTCGCTGTTTACGATATAGGTCGCAGTGTCCACAAACGGTTTCCCCTGCTTCATGGTGCGACGAAGTGCACAGTCGATTTCACACATGTTGGACCGGAACACATCCCAGCAATGTTTTCCGACGGCTTCCCCGCGGGAAATACCGGTAATCTGTTCGGCAGCCCGGTTAAACGAGGTAATCCGCCATTCATGATCGACGGTAAACACGCCTTCGGAAATACTCTCGAGGATAATATCCGTTACAAAGTTAGGAATGCTTTTCAGTGTCTTTTTTTTCATAATGATGATTGCCGGATCAGGCGGACGGTTTGAATCTGATTTTATACAATTTATTTAATACCCGTTACTTAGCAAAAAAATCACCGAAACAAAAGGAAAGCTTCGAGGAAAGTATCCGGTTCGGTCCGGACCGATCGCCCTTGGGATTCCGAAAATTTCCCGTACCGGGTCGGGCGGATGATCTCATGTCGCATTTTGAACCTCATAAATGTGGCAGCATGCTTTGCTGGCATTGCAACATTGCAATTGTCTGGTACCACATCATCCTGCCGGAAGACGTCCTGTACCTGACGCATGCCCGAACCTGCTGAAAACCGGCGGCCGGATGGTATATGGAAAGTTTCGGTTAAAATTTCAGGGCTTGATCATAACTGCGGCCATATTTTGCTGTGCGTAGCCTCGAAGTCCCGCCCGTTACCGGCGTACGACATGGCACGATCCGGGGAAAAGATGTCGGGGCCATGAAGCGTTAAGAAGCGCAAACTGTTTGAGGCTTGCCGAGCTTTTGCGCTTTAGCTTCATGGGCCCGGCATCCCCCGGATCGTGCTGGAGAAGCCGGCAATGGGGCGGGACGGACCCCGTGACATGGTGGCCGCAGTTATGATCAAGCCCAAATTTCATATCGCCTTTCAAACGCAACGCTGCTAATATAAAATGTAATTATACACCCGACGGTTTACGGAAGGAAGAAACAAATGCACATTGTTGACTTGACGCATTCCCTGGCTCCGGGCATGCCGGTTTATCCGGGCTCCGAACCGCCTTTGTTTACACCGGTCTGTCTGATCGAGGAGGTTGGCTTCCGGGAACAGAAGCTCACTTTTTTTTCCCATACCGGCACCCACATCGACGCGCCCGCGCATATACTGAAGGAAGCAAAAACACTGGATCTGCTG
>JAQWFD010000038.1 GCA_028704555.1 Desulfobacterales bacterium | reverse complement strand
AACCATCGCTTTTTTAAACTCATCGCTGCATATCTTATATTTTGCCATTTATTGATACCATGCGCCACCCTCAGAATTTTTGTTTTTCTTTTTCAAACCATGCGACAACTATCCTGACACAGGGGGGATGTTACAACGGATATATAATATATATTTTGTCTGATTCCGCTATGAATAGATGATATCTAAATCCTGAAACCATAGTGCGGTCATTCCGGAAAATTGTCGGTGGATCAGATCATTAAAATGCAATGCCAAGTAGAAGTGAATGCTCAAGTGTAATAGGAGAATAACGATAACGCCGGATATCAGAATATGCAACAGCTAAATTAAGTACAAATAAAAACTGGATTTGAATACTGATAAAAAAAATTCACACCGCCCGCTTCGCTCGAGGCGCTGAGAGCGAAGAGTAAAAAATAATTGTTTTCACCTCTGCGTTCTCAGCGCCTCGAGTGAGCATAGCGAACGGGCGGTAAGATCCAAGGCACGTCATCCCCGTGGGAATCCAGGCCTATCCCGGCAAAGAAAAACCAAGCACCTCTGCAAAATACCAGCCGCAAAAAAGCACAAAAGTCACAAAAAAATATTTTGCGATTCTTATGACCTTTTTGCGATTTTTGCGACTCTTTGCGGCAATTAACAGCTAAATGGTTTCATATCCTGAGATTTTTTGAAAAGTAGGGGGCAGGGGGATTCCGCGGGCAGTCATGAGGTGACGCAGGATATCCGGGCGGTCTGTGATGATGCCGTCAACGCTTAGATCGATGAGCTTTTCCATGATATCCGGTTCGCCGGCAGCAGTGTTTTTTTCCGGCCAGTGCCAGGGAATGACTGCCAGCCCAAGGGCGTGAGCCTGTTCCACCAGGGTTTCATCTTCCAGCAGTTGCGCATCTTCCGGACCCCATACGTTTCCTCCCATGGCGTTGATCATCCGGGGAATCGACCCGTTGAAATCTTTTAACCGCCATCCCGCTGTCCATTTTCCGGCTTCATCAATATCTGCCGACAGCATGCGGCGGTGCCGGGACCGGTCGGTCAGAAATGCCGTTTGGATTCCCGGATCAATGTCTCTGAGTCGAAGGAGACAGCGCCAGTCAAAAGCCTGAACGATGGTTTTGTTGATGATGTTTTCCTGCTTGATAATTTCTGCCACCGCATCGGTCAGTATTTCAAAGGGGACGGACAAATCAGGCTGTTCCGGGTGGGTTTTCAGTTCGATCTGGAAGCCGACCCTGTTTGCTGACAGGCGGTTGACCTGCTGGATGACCTGCCTCAGGGATGGGATGCGGGTTTCGTCAACGGGCTGCTGATTCGGAAACATGGCGGCGTAAGGGGTGCCTGGGTTCAGACGGCCGATATCATAGTCCTGAAGTTCGTTAAATGTCATCTCCCGGATCAGAAGGTGCCCGGTGACATAGCGACCGGAACTGTCCCGCGTAAAATTGGGGTTCAGCCTGGGATCGTGATACACGACCACCACGTTATCCCGGGTCATGACCACATCCATGTCCACATAATCCACCCCGATGGCAAGGGCGGTTTCATATCCGGGAAGAGAGTTCTCCGGCGCAAGGTCTCTTGCGCCCCGGTGTCCGAAAATTTTTATTGATGGGAGTTTGCTGACTGTGCACATAAAAATTCCCCGCATTAAACAAAAAGAAAAAATATTATCCACAGATTACGCGGATTTTCGCAGATTAAAAGAAAAGCAAGATAGGTTGGTGTTTGAATTTAAAAATAATCTGTGCAAATCTGTGTAATTTGTGGATGAGAAAGATTTTTTATCAGCTCAACGGTATCAGTTCCCTGAAGAAGCCGGAAATGGGCGGGACGGAGCCCACGACGACGTGGCTGAAACGATCAGGCCGAAATCTTGATATATGATGAGAGGTGCACTGTCAAAAACGATGGTTTCGTAAAAAATCAAAACGTCTCGTCATCGGTCATATACTCCCATATTTTGTTTTGTTGCAGCCAGATGGGATCTGCATTCCTTCCGGACCTTTGATAAGGCACGGCAGCAGGCGGAGCAGTTGATGATGAATTCATGACGGAGGCCAGAGGACGGAAAACAGAAGTCAGATGACGGATATGGGTTTATGAGGTGCAATTCAATCTGGCCGACATCCTCGATATTCCGGTCTGAAATGTGTCGACAGGGGTGATGAGGCTGACCACCAGAAAACCGTCCTTATGAAATTCATAAAAGTAGCCGGGATGAACGAATATATTGTCTTTTTCCAACAACTGCAGGGCGCGTTCCTCATCGGATAACCAATCGGTGATTTCGATGACGGCATACCAGCCGCCCTCCCGCATCAGCATTCGGGCATTTTCATTACAGGTCAACTGCGCTTCCAGAAAACGGCTGTTTGAATCGATACGCGAAAGGAGCTGGCGCTGAATCGGTTTTCTCAGCGCCAACAGCCGTTCCACCGCATGCTGGACCGTAGTGGAAACCGAAAGATACAGATCCGTTATCATTTCAAGCCGATCCCTCGCTTCGGAGCAGATTTCCGGATTTCCCCCGACCACTATCCACCCGAGTTTGACCTGCGGCAGGGCCAGTATTTTGGAAAATCCGCTGAGGACAAATGAGAGGCATTTTGTCTGGTTGACCGCGGTTTTCACCCGGTTGGCGTCTTTCCCGTTGACAAAGTCCGAAAATACCTCATCCACGATCAGGGCCAGGCCGTGCCGGCAGCACAGGTCGTCTATGGCCGTCAGTTCATGCGCCTTGAGGCAGGAGCCGGTCGGGTTGTTGGGGCTGACCACGACAATGGCACGGGTTTTCGGGTTGATGAGCGCCTCTAAAAGTTCCAGATCCACATGCCAGCCGTCCGCCTCGACGTAGCGCAGCGGATAAAAGATATGCTGCAGGGATTCAAGTCCTGACAGGTAGGACAACAACGGGTATCCGGGCTGGGGGATCAGGATTTCATCCCCGGGATTGGCCAGCAGTTTGAAGAGGAAGGTGTAGGCTTCGCTGGTGCTGGCTGTCAGAAAGATGGACTCGATATCAATGAATTTACCCTGGTCACCGTAATAGCGGGCAACCGACTGCCTGGCGCATGGTAACCCATGTGGATCGGGTTCGTAAACCATTGACTGGGGTTGTGACATCGCACTGAGAATTTCTTCCGGATCATAGTCAAACCCGACCTGTGTGGGATTGGATACCGTCAAGTCAAAAATCCGGGCGCCAGCGATTTTCTTTGCCTTCTGGAGGCGGCTCAGGTCATTGGGGGTGAGGTTCCAGTTGCATCGGTCTGCAAAAAGGATTCTGCTGCAGGACATAATCATTCTGGTTATCGTTTTGATTTAAGGTTTCGATTTATCGATTATTAATAGCGTATAACAGGCAGTACCTCGAGGATAATTGCCACGACGCCTGAAATTAATTGTTTACGGGTTTATGAATCTGCCTTTCCGAAGATACGGACAAACTTCATGTAATCGGATTCGTGGAAAATTGACGCAAACCGTTTTCCATTCCGGCTGTTCATTTTATAGAAAATAATGCAGGCCTGGATAACCTTTAATACCTCTTCTTCCGTGAACTGGCCGGGCAATTCCATGGCTAACTGGGGATGCCGGCCCAGTTTTCCGCCCAGCTGAATCCTGTAACCGCTTTTGCCGGGGATAATCGCCCCTGATGGACAGATTCGGGTGCATCGGCCGCATCGCATGCAAAGCCCGTAATCAATTACAGGTACCTGATTTTCAAGAGTTTCTGAGTCATCGTCTTCGTAATCATCATCTTCATCGTCATGATAATCATCTGAGCCATCGTCTTCGTAATCATCGGCTTCCTTGTCATGATAATCATCTGAGCCGCCGTTTTGGTAATCATCGGCTTCTTCGTCTTCATAATCCGGGGCGTCTTCATTTTCACTGTCCGCAGGCTCCAGGGTGATGGCTGAATCAGGGCAACTTCTGATACAAGCCCTGCAATCAGAACAGGGTTTGTCAGTTATTTCAGGCGTGATGACGCCGATGATTCCGATATCCCTGATTTGAGGCTGTGAACAGGCATTGGGGCATTCCGAGATACTGATCCGCATTTCATGATGAAATTTGATCTTGTCTTTGACCTGGTATTTCAGGAAACTCAGAATATCTTCTTCTATCAGCAGCTCTTCAATTTTTCGAATCAAATTGTCGCTGTTATTAGCCCGGTTCGGACAGCCATTAGAGCCGAAGCACCTGTCCAGCTGATACCCCTTGATTGCCGATTGAATACGATCCATATGCCGCTTTTGTGCGGTTTCTACCTCGACAAGGGTCACCTCGGCCTTACCCGCATCAGTGGCATCTTTTTCTATACCTGAACGGACCTTGTTTCTTATAAAATAAGGCACTTTTACGATTGCCGATTCTGCTTCGGAAGTCCATTTCATATGTTTTTTACCCTTACCATGATTTTTTTAAATAAATTTTAATCTCGCATCATACAATAAATTGCAATGCCCGGCAACTGCTTAAAATTACGGAAAAGAACGAAAGGTATGAAAGCGGATCATTCAGCTGTTACGTTATTTTGCGGTTGCAATTAACAGGGTTCGTATTGGAGCAGGGTAGCCTTCTATGGTTTTTTCGGGATTTTCAGGGTCAAGAAAATCCACCAGCGACTCGGAGATGATCCAGTCGGTTTTTCGCTGTTCCTGCGAGTTGGTTATTTCGGTGCTGATGCATCGTACGTTTTCAAAGCCGGATCTTTTTAGCCATCCGGTCAGGCAGGCAACGGTTGGCAGAAAATAGATGTTGTGCATTTTGGAATATCTCGGATACGGACACAGGGCGGTTTCAGAATCTCCGGATATGATCAGCGTTTCAAGAACCAGCTCCCCGCCTTTAGCCATAAGGGCGTGAATCTGCCGGAGGCTATCCAGTGGAGACCGCCTGTGATACAGGATGCCCATGCAGAACACCGTGTTGAAATATGCATTCATTACAGGCAGTTCTTCGAGTTTGGCCGGAACACAGAATATGTTCGGAAGACACATGAAGTGGTTCAGCGTCAGAAACTGGTAATAAAAGGTGGCAAACGGATCAATCCCGAGGACCATCTGAGGCTTTTGACGTGTCATTCTGAACATGTAATAGCCGTTGCTGCAACCGATATCCAGAATTTTTCGCCCCCCCAGGTGACTGATATGATCCTTCAGGCGATTCCATTTGATGCTGGAATCCCATTCGCTGTCAATATCGATGCCGAACACATTGAACGGGCCTTTACGCCAGGGTCGAAGATCAAGGAGCATGCGCAGGATACGCTCCTTCTGGTCGGAAGAGGTGTCTGCGTCCTGCCCGATACCGATCCTGTCCCGGTCCAGCCTGATGGCAGACGGGGTAATGGCCGGCAGCTCATTAAATGCCGCAGCATAGGCTTTGCCTCTGCCCTGACATATTTCCGCATTTTTTTTGCCGATCAGCTGTTGAAGCGCATCCGAAAACGGTTTCAGATCGAATTCGTTTATATATTTCAGGAGATGGTTCATAAGTTTTGCAGTCTACAGTCGTGGGTCGAGAGCCTTCAGCCGTTTGTTTTTCTGCCTGCTGCTTACCCCCTACTGTCTGCTTTCCCCCTGTCCCTTAACTTTTTTTACCGCGATCATGGATGTAAAGTTGAACCATTTATGCCAGATATCCATTCGGGTGAAGCCGGCTCGGGTCATGCGCTGCCGGTGGATTTCGATGGTTTCAGGTATCAGGACGTTTTCAAGCGCATCGCGTTTCTGACTGATTTCCAGCTCGGAATATCCGTTTTCTTTTTTAAACCGGTAATAGAATTCCTGCTGAAGCTGGTCCAGCGCATTGTCCATGTGCATGATTTTTTCGGACAGCAGCAGAATGCCGCCGGGGATAAGTCCCTTGTAGATACGGCGGACCAGATCGTCCCGTTCCGCTATCGGTAGAAACTGAAGCGTGAAATTGATGACGACAACCGATGCGTTTTCAATGTTGACATTCTGAATATCGCAGCAGGTCAGGGTGATCCGGTGATGATTCGAAAAATTCTGTAAACGCTTCCGGTAGGCGTCTATCATGGGCATTGAATTGTCAGCCGCAATCATTTCAAACGGTTTTTTCCCCATTTCTTCGCACAGGCGGATACCGAAATTGCCATTTGAACATCCCAGATCGTAAATACGGGTATTCGGTTGATAAAAGGTTTCGGCCAGCTGGGCCTGCCGGTGAATGATTTCACGATAGCCGGGAACAGAACGGCTGATCATATCGTCAAATACGTTGACCACGGTTTCATTGAATTCGAATGGTTCAACCGGTTTCAGGGGCTTTGAAAATATATCGTCTTGTTTCATGAATGTGCTTATGTATCAGGTTGTACGAATTTGGGGGTTGAGTAAAAAATATTTGTACATATCGGTTAAATCATCGGCTGTGTCAAGGGGAAAGGGTTAAGGGGATAGAGGGGAGGGCAGGGGTGATGGGGGTGCGATAGCCAGAGAAGGCATAATGCATAATTCGGGCTTGATCATAACTGCGGCCATATTTTGCCGTGCGCAGACTCTGAGTCCCGCCCGTTTCCGGCGTACGACATGGCGCGATCCGGGGAAAAGATGTCGGGGCCATGAAGCGTTAAGAAGCGCAAACTGTTTGAGGCTTGCCGAGTTTTTGCGCTTTAGCTTCATGGGCCCGGCATCCCCCGGATCGTGCTGGAGAAGCCGGCAATGGGCGGGACGGACCTCGTGACATTGTGGCCGCAGTTATGATCAAGCCCCATAATTCATTTGATGGGCACGGCTCCGCCTTTGCCCATTCTACGCCTCCGAGTTATTCTCCGCCCTCTGCCCTCAGTCCTCTGTCTTCTGACCTGTTTTACATCCCGATATATGTGATTATATTATCAACGTTAATTTGCGAAAATCCAGGCGACCCGGCGAGGGTTGTCAATACATGTTTTTGCAGGGAAAGATCTATGACCTCATCGTTTATCAGAATTAAGGGTGCCAGACAGCACAATCTCAAAAATCTGGATATCGATATTCCGCTGAATAAAATCACGGTCGTAACCGGTGTGAGTGGTTCCGGTAAATCGTCACTGGCCTTTGATACGCTTTATGCCGAGGGGCAGCGGCGGTATGTGGAGACTTTTTCGCCTTATGCCAGGCAGTTTATGGACCGCATGGACAGGCCCCGGGTGGATAAAATTGAAGGAATTCCGCCGGCGGTAGCCATTGACCGGAAAGATCCCGTTCGCACATCCCGATCCACCGTGGGCACCATGACCGAAATTACCGATTATGTGAAGCTGCTGTTTGCCCGTTTGGGGCAGCTGTACTGCAGAGACTGCGGCAGGCCGGTTCAATCCGAAAGTCCGGAAGCGGTTTGGCAGGCTCTGGCGGATGTTCCGGAGGGTGCCAAGCTGATGATTACCTTCCCCTTTTCAGTCGAACAGAAGACGACTGAATCCATGCGGGAGCTGTGGCGGCAGATGGGCTATGATCGCATACTGATGGACGGGCAGATCCGGTATCTGGATGAACTTGAACCCGGCGCGGATGGCCAGGCGTTGAACATCCTTGCGGATCGTTTGATGTTCAAAAAACAGGAAAAAAAACGCATTATGGATTCTGTCGGGCAGGCCTTTCGTTTTGGCAGAGGTCATATCGATATATGGATTGACGGCGCTGCGCACATGGCATTCAGCAGCGGGCTGGAATGCCCCCACTGCCGGATTCGTTACGCGTCGCCGATTCCCGGTCTGTTTTCTTTCAACAGCCCGGTAGGGGCCTGCGAGACCTGTCGGGGATTTGGCCGGATCATTGATATCGATCTGGACCTGATCATTCCCGATCAAAAACTTTCATTGGATAACGGGGCCATTAAACCCTGGGGCGGAGCCAAGGATGGAAAGTTTGAATTCCAGGACCTGGCGGAATTCTGTGAGAAGCAGGATATTCCGATGGACGCTCCATTTTCCTCGCTGACGCCGGACCAGCAAAACGTCATTATCGACGGGGATACGGCTTATTACGGGATTCGCGGATTTTTCAAGTGGATGGAGTCCCGAAAGTATAAAATGCATGTACGCGTGTTTCTCTCCCGGTACCGGAGCTATAATATATGCCCGGACTGCGGTGGTACCCGGTTCAAACCGGATGCCCTGTTATATCGGGTCGAAGGCCGGCATATCGGTGAAATTTATTCCATGCATGTGGATCAGGCCATTGATTTTTTTCAGCGCCTGCCGGTTCGCAAAACCGATGAAGCCAGTCTGCTCATTCTCGGTGAGATCCGGAACCGGCTGACATATCTGAAGGATGTGGGACTCGGATATCTGGCGCTGGACAGGCAGTCCCGGACCCTTTCCGGCGGGGAGGTGCAGCGGGTGTCGCTGGCGTCCGCGCTGGGGGCGCAACTGGTCAATACCCTTTATGTGCTGGATGAACCCAGCATCGGCCTGCATCCCCGGGACAGTTTGCGTCTGGTGCGCATTTTAAAACAGCTCCGGGACCTGGGTAACACCCTGGTGGTGGTTGAACATGACCCTGAAATTATCCGGCACAGCGATTTTCTTCTGGATCTGGGGCCGGGCGCGGGTGGCGATGGCGGGCAGATCATGTATTTCGGGCCTACGGATCAGGTGCATGATTGTCTGACCGGAAAGTACCTGAAGGGGGAGTGCCGTATTCCGATACCTGATCAACGGCGCAGCCCGGAAAATGCAACATGGCTGAAAATATGCGGGGCCAGTGAACATAATCTTAAATCCGTTGATGTACGCATTCCCCTGGAACGGTTTGTCTGCCTGACCGGTGTGTCAGGCTCTGGAAAATCCACCCTTGCCGGGGAAATTCTCTACAAGGCAGCCAAACGCCAGTTGGGAGATCCGCAGGGCCGACCCGGTGTTTACCGTGATATTGAGGGGCTGGATGCCATTGCCGATGTGGTGATGGTCGATCAACAGCCCATCGGACGGACGCCTAAAGCCAATGCCCTGACCTATACCAAGGCAATGGATCCGATCCGGCGGTTGATGGCGGATACGCCCGAGGCGCGGGAGAAAAAATTTGATGCCGGATTTTTTTCGTTCAATGTGGCCAGGGGCCGCTGTGAGACCTGCAAGGGCGACGGATTTGAAAAGGTGGAGATGCAGTTTCTCTCCGATGTGTTTGTCTCCTGTCCGGATTGCAAAGGGAGGCGGTTCAAACCCGAAGTCCTGGAGATCCGGTATCGCGGTAAGTCCATACACGATATTTTGTCCATGACCGTGGACGAGGCGCTTGATTTTTTTCATGATCATCCTGCGGTCTGCAATCCCTTAAAGCCCCTGGTCGATGTGGGGCTGGGGTATCTGTGTCTGGGGCAGCCGGTCAACACGCTGTCATGCGGTGAGGCCCAGCGGCTCAAACTTTCACCCTATCTGAAGAAGGGGGATCGCAGCAGCCGCCTGTTTATTTTTGATGAGCCCACTACCGGCCTGCATTTTCAGGATATTGACAAACTGCTGTCCGCGTTGCAGCGGCTGGTGGATGAAGGCCACAGCGTGCTGGTGATCGAGCATAACATGGACGTGATCAAAACCGCGGACTGGATCATTGATCTGGGCCCCGAAGGCGGGGATGAGGGCGGCCGGATTGTAGCGGAAGGAACACCGGAACAGGTGGCCGCTCATATAGGGAGTCATACCGGCAGGTTTTTAAAACCGTATCTGAATGTTGACAGCACATTCCTGGTGGCAGAACCGGTTCAGGCTTATGAATCAATGCCCACGGACAGTGCGGATCATGAGATTGTTGCGCATGATAGAAAAGATATTATCGTCCAGGGGGCCCGGGAGCATAATCTGAAAAATATCAGTCTCTCGATTCCGCACAATCAGCTGGTGGTGCTGACCGGTGTGTCCGGCTCCGGAAAATCGACCCTTGCCTTTGATATTCTGTTTGCCGAAGGGCAGCGCCGGTATCTGGAAACCCTGGCGCCTTACGTGAGGCAGTATATGAAGATTCTTGAACGTCCGGATGTGGATCGGGTCTCGGGCCTGTCACCGACGGTTGCCATCGAACAGCGGGTGAGCCATGCCGGTCGCCGGTCAACCGTGGCGACCCTGACGGAGATCTATCATTTTCTGCGACTGATGTTCAGCAAGCTGGGGACGGCTCACTGCCCGTCCTGCGGCCGGAAAATGACCCCTCAGACCCGAGAGGCGATTGTCGACCGTCTTCATCACCTGTATCAGACCCGTTCGGGTTCCGTGTTCGCGCCGAAGATTTACAGCCGTAAGGGATTTCACAAGGATGTGTTTGCACAGGCCCTGAAAAAGGGTTATACCCATGCCCGCATTGACGGGAACATCGCAGAGATGAAATCCGGCATGGCGCTCAGCCGGTACCATTCCCATACCATCGAGATCCGGATCGGAAGTCTTCCGTCCGATACCCTCGATGATCTGGTTCAGCTGGCGCTCGATGAAGGTGGTGGATCCATCCTGGTGGTAGATGATGCCGGGAATGATGAACTGTTCAGTCTTCACGGCATCTGCCCTGACTGCGGCATCAGTCTGGAACAGCCGGATCCGAGACAGTTTTCATTTAACAGCCCACAGGGCGCATGTTCCGAATGCAGCGGTCTGGGGGAAGTTGAAGAGGCTGCCAGCGGTGATGAAACCGGGTTCAGGACCTGTCCTGCCTGCGGTGGAAGCCGGCTGAAGCCGGCGGCGCTGGCGGTTAAATTCGGGCAATATTCCATATGGGACATGGTCCGTATGCCGTCTGCCAATCTGAAAAATATTCTCGGAACACTGTATTTCAGTCCCCAACAGCAGCCAATTGCCAATCCGATCCTGTCAGAAATCATTTCCCGTCTGGAGCTGATGGATCGGCTGGGGCTTTCCTATCTGTCACTGTCCAGAAGCGGGGCAACGCTTTCCGGTGGAGAGTCTCAGCGGGTAAGACTCTCGGCGCAGCTCGGCTCCAATCTCACCGGGGTGTGCTATATTCTGGATGAGCCGACCATTGGCCTGCATCCCCGGGATAACCATATCCTGATCGATGCGTTAATCGAACTCCGGGACCGGGGCAACACCGTTCTGGTGGTAGAACATGATGAAGATACCATCCGCAAGGCAGATCACATTATCGATCTGGGACCGGGAGCAGGAAACAGCGGCGGGGTGGTGGTGGCCCGGGGTACCCTGAGCGATGTGATGTCATCCGATATATCGGTAACCGGAGAATGCCTTCGTCAGAGGCGGCATGAGATGACATACACGCACAGGCCCTGTGTGGATAAACCCCGGCTCAACGTGTATGGCGCGTTTGCCAATAACCTGAAGCATATTGACGTTTCGTTTCCTCTGCATACCCTGATTGCGTTGACGGGTGTATCGGGTTCCGGAAAATCCAGTCTTCTGAAAACCACGTTATACAGGGAATTGAAAAGCCGGCTGCTGAAGCAGGATCGGCAGAATATATTCTGTCGCGACGTGGTCGGCTGGGAAGCGGTCAGCCATGTGCTGGAAGTGGATCACAGCCCCATAGGCAAGACATCCCGGTCGGTGCCGGCCTCGTATGTCGGATTTTTGACCGGTATCCGGAATCTGTTTGCTGCATCTCCGGAAGCAAAGGCCAGAGGGTATTCGGCGGCCCGTTTTTCTTTCAATGTGTCCGGTGGCCGTTGTGAGGCCTGTAAGGGACAGGGACATCCGAAAATTGAAATGAGTTTTCTGCCTGATGTGTATGTGCCCTGCGACGTGTGTGAAGGTGCCCGGTTTAACCCGGAGACGCTGGCGGTGACCTACAAGGGAAAAACCATTGCCGATGTTCTTACCATGACTTTTGAGGAGGCATTCGAATTTTTCAGTCCGATTCCGGCGATCCGAAAGGCCCTGGGGTTTGTCTGCGATATCGGTCTGGGATATCTTCAGATAGGCCAGCCGAGTCCCACCCTGTCCGGCGGCGAGGCCCAGCGGATGAAACTGGCCAGGGCACTGGCAGTGCCTCCCGGAGGACACAGTCTTTACATTCTGGATGAACCCACCACAGGTCTTCACATGTCCGATGTCCGGAAACTGATCCATGTGCTGCAGGCCCTGGTGAATCAGGGAAACACCGTTATCGTCATTGAGCATAATCTGGAAATCATCACGTCTGCCGATTATATCATAGATCTTGGTCCGGAGGGTGGTGAGGGCGGCGGACAGGTCGTCGCGACCGGATCACCGGCTGAACTGCTGGATTTTGCCGGTATATCGCATACGGCCCGGTTCCTGAAATATTACCTGGAGGGTGGAACCAGCTTGGGGTAGAAGACAGAAGACAGAAGTCAGAAATCAGAAGACTGAAGACAGAGGACTATGTTGAAAGCTGATGGCTGGTGGAACAGGGGGCGGGCATCGTAGGGGCGGGCCCCTGTGTCCGCCCATCGGATACAGGGGGCAGAGCAGAAATTAGAGATCAGATGACAGAAAATCCATCCCGGTTTGACAAGAATAAAGGTCAAACGAAGACTTGACCCCTTTCACTTATTTTCTACATAGGTGTATGTCGCGGGTGGCATTATCGAACCATCCTTCAAACTCGATCAGTTCCGGATAGTCGTCAAGGCTGTTATAATCTCTGATGGTGGTGCCGTTTCCCTTTGATGAGCAATCTTCGAAAATCCGGATTTCAAAAGCGGTTTTGGACCCATCTTTCGGCCGGACAGCACCTTTTAAACTCCATACCCAGTCCGGGTCGTAGCCCGAATCCGCGACCAGATATTTTCCGATTTCATCGGTCAGTTCTTTTGGTTTGGGCAGCTTCCGGGATGTTGCGGAAGCTGTCGACGCGTCATTTTTTTTCCAGAATTTCCAGTTCATGTCTATCCATTCCTTTTATAAGTTTTAATGTCTCAGGGATACACACGCCGATTCGTGTGATAAAGCAAAATATATGCCAGCCTATAAAAACGCTGCTTCATGGGATTCCAGGATGTATATTCAGATCTTTCAGTTCTGACATGAGGGCGATAACCGGATGCCGGTTAAGTTTTAAGAAGTTTAATCGATTGAAATTCAGATTGAATTAATAAAAAGAAGAATAGGTTCCGAATATGATCCCGGATAGCTGAAATGAGCCCATCGAGGTGGCGTCCTTCCGGAAACAGGATGTTTTTTTTTCAAGTTGCTTTTATCGCGTGCCTGCCTTTACAAACTGAAAATGGGAATTACAATTAGCAGTTGTGGATAAATCTATGGAAATGCGTTATTTCAAGTCTTAAATATTTCTGGCATATAGCCGGTTAAAGCTTATAAAGGGTTGCGGAACGAGGAGCCTGGATGAATAAATTTGTAATTGGCCAGCGATGGATCAGTGAAACCGAACCGGAACTGGGCCTGGGAAGCGTATTAAAGATTGAAAACAGATCGATTTGTATTCGTTTTCCTGCCGGAGATGTGATCCGGAGATATGCGGCATTGTCGGCCCCGGTAACGCGGGTTGCATTCCGGATCGGCGATCAGGTAAAGAGTCGGTCCGGCAACCGGATTATGGTGAAATCGATAAAGGAAAATAAAGGCTTATTGATCTATTGCGGTGAAAAGGAAGAACTGCCTGAAAGTGATCTGTGCGATCAGATCAGCTTCAGTTTTCCGGAAGACCGGATGCGGTTGGGACAAACGGATCAAAACCGGAATTTCGACCTTCGATACCGGACCATGAACATGCAGTATGAAATGAAAAAGTCATCCGTGAGAGGGTTTGTCGGGGGCAGAGTGGATTTGATTCCTCATCAGTTCAATATCGCGGATGAGACGGTTTCCCGCCGGGCTCCCAGAGTGCTGCTGTCAGATGAAACCGGTCTGGGCAAAACCATTGAAGCCTGTCTGGTTCTGCATCATCAGCTCATTACCGGAAGAGCGGAAAGAGCGTTGATCGTGCTTCCGGAATCCCTCATCCATCAATGGTTTGTTGAGCTGCTCCGGCGATTTAATCTGATGTTTCGGATATGTGATGAGCGTTATTGTGAATCGATCGAAAAAAGCGATCCCGGGGTCAATCCCTTTCTGGAAAATCAGCTGTATATATGCAGCATCGATTTTTTAATCTCCGGGCAGAAGCGATTCCGCCAGGTTGTTGCCGCCGGGTGGGATATGCTCATTGTGGATGAAGCGCATCGGGTTAAAGAAAATACCAGCCATTATCAGCTCATTCAGGCTTTGGCCAGGCATACCAGAGGAATGATG
Source organism: Desulfobacterales bacterium (assembly GCA_028704555.1). Lineage (NCBI taxonomy): Bacteria > Pseudomonadati > Thermodesulfobacteriota > Desulfobacteria > Desulfobacterales > Desulfobacterales bacterium. The sequence continues at coordinate 26,619 of JAQWFD010000038.1, read as the reverse complement.
CTTCTTACCGCAACGCCCGAACAGCTCGGGCTGGAGAGTCATTTTGCACGGCTTCACCTGCTGGACCCGGACAGATATTTTGATCTGAACACATTTCTTCACGAAAACGGACAGTATAACCAAATTGCACGGATTGCCGGGGTACTTCTTGATCCTGAAAAATTAAGGTCAATGGATGAAGCTAAATGGGCTGAACTGCTGTCGGGCCAGCCGGTTCAGATAAAAAAATTGCTTCAGCCGGTTATCAAAGGGGACCATAAGTCCATCAGACGGTGTATCGATGCATTAATCGACAGATATGGCATCGGCCGGGTGATGTTCAGAAACACCCGTGATTCCATCAAAGGATTTCCGGATCGGGTTGCCCATCTGGTGGGGTTGGAATATACCGGCAGGAACCGGGAATCGTATCTGGATCTGTTGACGGCCGAATTTGTAGATGACAATCTGTCTGAAAAGACCGCCATATGTTATGATTTTCATTCTGATCCCAGGATCATCTGGCTGGCAGGGCTCCTGCAGAAGCTGAAACATGAAAAAATTCTGCTGATTTGCCGGAACATCGATAAAGCCGTGGCCATTGAATCGGCGATTCAAAAGCACATAACCATCAAATCGGCGTTGTTCCATGAACAGTTGTCACTGGTTCACCGGGATCGTAACGCTGCCTGGTTTTCAGAACCTGACGGCGCTCAACTGTTGATCAGCTCCGAGATTGGAAGTGAGGGGCGGAACTTCCAGTTCGCGCATCATCTGGTATTGTTTGATTTACCCCTTGACCCGGATCTGCTTGAACAGCGAATCGGACGGCTGGATCGAATTGGTCAGGCATCAACCATCCATATCCACATCCCGTATATTTCAGGCAGTGTCCAGGAAATTCTGGCCAGATGGTATCATGACGGATTAAACGCGATTGAGACCAATATCACCGGCGTCGGTCAGATCGCCGATAAATTCCGGCTGGCGCTTATCGAACTGGCCGCCGGGTACAGAACAAAGCCGGATGAAGCTGAATTGGCTCTGAATCGATTGATTGCAGAAACGATTCAGTATCGCGGGCAGATAACGAAAAAATTGAAAAGGGGTCGGGATCGTCTCCTTGAACTCAGCTCTTTTCGGCCGCAAAAGGCCCATCAACTGGTGCAAACCATTTCCAGGCTGGACAAGGACCGGCGTCTGGATGAATTTATGCTCGAGATGTTTGATCACTTCGGGATCGAGGCAGAAGAACTGGCTGACCGGACATTTTTATTGATACCGGGATTACGGTTTAATGACGCGTTTCCCGGTTTCAGGGATGATAAAATGACGGTAACCTTTGATCGGTCCAGGGCTCTGGAACGGGAGGATATGGTGTTCCTGTCATGGGATCATCCCATGGTCACCGGAGCAATGGAGCTGATGCTGGGACTTCAGGATGGAAACAGTGTATGCGCCGTATGGCACAGTCCGGATGATTCGGCGATGTTGCTGGAATCCGTTTTTGTGCTGGAATGTGTGGCGCCGCTGTGGCTTCATGCGGACCGGTTTCTCCCGCCGGTGCCGATTCGTGTGGTCGTTGATCACCGGCTTGAGGATATCACTGCGGACTGTCCCTTTGAGCGGATGTCGCAATGCCTTGAGGACGGGTTTCCGGCGCATTTATTTGACAATTCCCGGGTCTTTCAGTCCCTGCTTCCTGAAATGATCGAAAAAAGCAGAAAAATCGCACAGAAGAAGGTTTCGGAAAAATTGGCGGCCGGATTGATGGAAGTCAGATGTGTTCTGGAGGATGAAATTCTCCGGTTGAGTGAATTGAAGGCGGTAAATAAAAATATCACTCAGGACGAGATTGATGCCTTTATACAGGAAAAGGATCTGATGAATAAGAGCATATCTGAAGCCCGGCTGCGGCTGGATTCGTTGAGACTGATCTGGAAGGGCGAGGAGTAAGAGATCAGAGGCCAGAGATCAGGGAGTAGGGGATAAGCGCATGGGAAATGTGAACGCACCGTATCGTGACTATGCAAAAAATCTGGTGAAAGCGTGAAGCGGAGGTCGCGGATTTGTGTCGATTTACATGAGGCCGGGACGAACGTGGTTGAGCTTCTGGTAAATCGGTTTACCTATCAGGGTCGTGATAACTGGCTCGAATGTATCGGCTCGGGAAAGATTCTGGTCAATGGTCGAATCGCCGTGGCGGACCAGATTCTTTCCCGAGCCGATACGCTCGAATACCTTCCTGACGATACACCGGAGCCTCCCGTGGATACGAGTTTTTCCGTTCTGTATGAAGATTCCGAAATTCTGGCGGTGAATAAATCCGGGTATCTTCCCTGTCATCCGGGCGGGCGGTATTTTAACCACACCCTGTGGGCTTTGATCAGACAACGGTTCGATCTGCCACACATCGATTTCGTGAATCGAATAGACCGCGAAACCTCCGGGATCGTTCTGGTGGCAAAAACTCCGGAAGCCGCGCGCCATTGCCGGAAACAGTTTGAAACGCATCAGGTCCGTAAGCGCTATGTGGCGGTTGTGGAAGGAGAATTTCCCGATCAATCTTTAAGCGCCCGTGGATATCTGGTCAGGGATTATGACAGCCGGATCAGAAAAAAAATCAAGTTTTGTCCGGACGGAGATAATGCGGTTTTACCGGCGGGAGCTAAACAATGCCGGACTGTATTCCGGAATATCATCTCCCGGAACGGGCTGAGTATGGTAGAGGCGCTTCCCGAAACCGGACGGTTGCATCAGATCCGGGCCAGTTTGCTGGCTCTGGGATTTTGTATTGCCGGAGATAAAATGTATGGCGTGGATGAGAATTTTTTTCTCCGGTTGATTGATGACCGCCTGACCCCTGAGGACATCATACGGCTGCGATTGCCCCGTCAGGCACTCCACGCGGCGGAACTTCATCTGAGTCATCCGACGACCGGCCGCCTCATCCGGCTCCATGCGCCACTGCCCGCTGATATGAAAAATCTGATGAATCTGGATGGGCCGGAAGTTTTATAGCCGTGTGCCTTTATTTGTCTTCTGTCGGATATCCCGCCTTTTCCCATGCCTGCCAGCCGCCATCCAGAACAAATACGTTTGGATATCCCTGATTGACAAAATGCCGTGCCACCCGGGCACTGGTCTGTTCATTGGGTCACGCTCAATAAAATACGATTGTTTTATTGACGGAATAGCTGGATGCCCACTTTTCTACCTGTTTGTAGTCCTCACGGACCGCTCCTGAAATTTTAAGTGCGCTTTTTTCCCAGCTGACCGGATCACGGACATCGATAATAACCAGATCGGGATCATGAAGCATTTGATTGAGGGTATCCGGCTGGATTTTTGGTACCTCCGGCCGGCTGCCGGCGGCAATGACGACGGTCGAAAGGCAGAGCAAATACGCCGTCACCCATACGGAGATGATGAATCCGGGTTTGATCATATGGATCTCCTTAAGTTTTTTCTTTCAACTCAGCACTCAGTTCCTTGACTCCTTACCCTCTGTCCTCTGTTTTCTGCGAACGCATTGGAAATTTTCATTAATAACACGGTCCCTCGAATGTATATATTTTTGCTCTGTCCGTGGATTGCCCCTTAAAAACGGCCATAATCGTGTCCTTGCCCGGCGCTGTCATCTGGATATCAAGATCCGTCACTGTATCCCTGTAGTAATATTCAACCTGTTTTTCTCCCCTGCAGGTCCCATCCTCCCAGTAGCGGTATCGATCGTTTCGTCTGTAGTAGGGCCTGCGGCAGCGATTGGTATAGCAGGGCTCGTAACCCCATAAGATTTCGCTTTGAGAAGTGGCGGAGATGGTCGTGATCGTGAGATTCCAGGGCTGATTATTTTCAGAGGACGGAACCGTGATTTTTCCTGATCCTTCAGGAAAGGATAAATGCTCGGGGATATGAAAATTCACATTCTGTTTAAATCCAAAATCATCAATCAGACGGAGTTCAATGGTTGAATGCCGTTTTTTCAATGCAATCGTTGCCTGGTATGTTTTGGGTTGAAGCTTTACCTGCTCGAATTGCCGGTTGATCAGTGTCAACGGCTGCAAGACTGCCAAATTGCCGGAAATGGTTTGACAGGAAATGATGCCGACGGTCATGACCCATATAATTAAAAAGATACGTTTCATGGCATGTGATGGGTGTTTGCTGAGAATTTATGGCAAAATCGGTTATGGATCAGAATTGATCCGACATGTCCTATGGTACGGGCGGGAAAATTTCTTTAATTATGAACCAGGTTTGTCAGCTTGTCAATAATACCGGAGTGAATGAATTTGCCCGTATCTGTATTCCATAGCGAATGGGGTTCCATGAGACCGAATGGTGAATCCTTCCGCAACGGGTATCAGCCCCGGACACGATTCAGCAGATAAAACAAGACGGTGAGGAATTATGCCTCTTCGTCCATGAAGGGTATTTTGATGTGGATTTTAGTGCCTTTCATGGGTTGGGATTGAATCTCAAACGATCCGTTCAGTAACCGGATTCGTTCCTTCATGCTTTGAATTCCAATGTGTTTTGTAGCCAATGACGATAATGTCTGGCGGTTGATATCAAATCCTTTTCCGTTATCCTCGATGCGTAACATGATATGTGGATAAGATCTGACCAACTTGATCATGACATGCGAGGCCTGAGCGTGACTGGCGATATTGTTTAAAGCTTCCTGAATCACACGGAATAGATTGATCTGAGTGTCAAAATTCAGATCGATGTCATCCAGGCCGGCGGTCAGAAATTCGACGGGGATGCCGGTTTTATCGGTAAACCCCTCGCAATTATTGGATAATGTCTGGATCAGCCCCAGTTGTTCCAGCCCGGCCGGATGCAGGTCATAAGACATGTCCCTGACGACGGAGATGGTATCTTTGAGAATCCCCGACCAATGGAAAATATGATGCCGTATGGAATCCGGTACGTGAGTATCTTGATCGAAAATGGTTTCACACCCGATTTTTATTGACGATAAATCCTGTGCAACACGGTCATGCAGATAGCGGGAAATTCGTTGACGCTCGTTTTCCTGTGCGGTAATCAGCCGCTGGGTCAATTCATGAATCTGCTGTTCAGCCTGTTTGTGACGGGTGATATCCTGATATTGAATCATTATTCCATTAAACAGTTTGGAGCCTTCCCCACCTAAGCGGGTGACATTCATATAAAGAAAAATAGTTCCCGATTTTTCTGTCTTAAAAATTTTTTTTTTTTTATTTTTTCGAAGTCATACGTAATTTCGTACTGAACGGTTTTAGAACTTTTCAGCCGTTCTATGACATTGTCGGACACATTCGGATCCTTCGAAAGATTCATTTTATTAATGGAGGACATGTCTGATATACCGAAGATTTCCAAAGCGGACTTGTTGGCATCGATCAGATTGAAATTTGAATCAGTAAGGCTAATGCCGATAGGAGATTGTTCAAAAATAGCTCGAAATTTTTCCTCGCTGTATTTCAGGGCTTTCTGGGCCTGCCGGATGGGCGTGATATCCAGGCCGATAAACCATGACATCCATCCCGGGATTGGAAATTTGGAGGAGATGTTGGACAAAGCGATAGTTTTAAAACTCCCATCCCTGCACCTGGCCTTCCATTCCCTGTTCCGGAAATCGGTGTTGCATTTGGAAATCATGGCCGTTCTGAGTTTCCGGAGGGTCGGATCCGGATAAATCAGATCCAGTGCTTTCGGGTTTCCGATGATTTCGCATGCATGGTAGCCGCTGACGTTTTCACATTCGTGATTCCATAAAACGATATTGCCGTCTTCATCAAAGGCATCCAGCATGATCGGCATATTTTCGATGATCCGGTGAAACCGGTTGATTTTTTCCTCCATCATCAGGCGGGCCTGTTTCTGCCCGATCATTCCCGACAGCCTGGAGGAGATTTCCTTCAACAGCGCCTGATCTTCCCGCAAAGCCAAAACAGCCCTGTCTCCTGAAAGGTCTTCAAAATAGCCGAGAACCAGATGCCCCCGCGGCTGCGGGTCGACAATCAGATCGAAGCGGTTATGTCGGACAGTGTCTTTGAAATGCGGGGTTGCAGCGTCATGATCGTTGAGGATGATCCGGGCGCATGTCATTTCCGGGTACCGGCATCCTGCCGGGATCAGGTCGACCGCTGTCCGGATCAGGTCCTGCTCGGTGTCGCAGGTTTCATTCAGGCGGCAGATCCGGTTCAGGCACCTTAGCTGTTTGATCTGATGGGTGAGGCCCTCGATCTGCTTTTCAAGAGTAGTGACCTGTTGCTGAAGTTCGGCAGATGATTTGTTTTCGGACATAAAGCCTCCGGGTAGTATTCAGTTGTTGAATATGCCCGGAAGATCTCCAGATAGAGGGGCATAGCGGGGAAAATGGATTAATTATTTTGCATCACTATATAAAAAGTAGAACACATAAGTCAAATATAGAATTGCTTATGCAACGTTGGACTTTACGATGCAGATCAGCGCCAGCAGGTACGAGATGAGCGCGCAGGCCAGAATGGCGGGAATTCCGATGCTTAAAGCAATCTGGGCGGACAGAATGGAGGCCAGAACCGAAGCGCATCCGTTTGCCGCCCACGCATAGGTTCGCTGAAGGGGGCTTTCCAGGATGTACTGCATGCCGATGGGAAATGGCAGGCCCATCAGAAATCCGATGGGAAACATCACCAGAACTGCAATAATATATTGAACCCCTGCAGACAGTTCAAGGCATTTGGCGATCAGGGGCTCCAGGATTGCTGCCGTAACGATTAAAAGAGCAATGAGCCCGCCTGTTGCGGCTCTGAGTCGGGTTTTACCTGTATACCGCGAAACGTATCCGCCAAGACCTGAAAATATGAGAATGCCTGATATGACAACCGAAAAGCTGATGACCGGATCTTCAAAAAGAAACGTGTAGGCTTTGATGAAAAACATTTCAATGAACATGAATCCTGCGCCAAGGCAAAGAAAATACAGCAGCTGATAAGCAGGGGGAGGCGTGCCGGTTTTTCTTGTGGCGAAAAGAGGGACAATCAGGAGAACTGCTGAAATGACAAGCGCTTCGGCAAAGACTGCGGCCACAATAATTTCGCCGGACATCATCAGAGAATATAACCGGCTGCCGGTACTCCGGTACAGTTCCTTAAGCCGGGTCCATTTCAGAAATCTTTGCGGAAACGGCCGTAAATCCGACTGGGGGGAGGTATCGAGAACGTATCGTTTAAAAAAATCTTTTTCGCTGCCGTTCAGGTACGCCTGAGCCACGCGGGTGATTTCATTATAATGAAAGGGCTCTTTGTAAATATTGAACGTATTGGCCATGGACGGTGTCATGCCCGGCAGATACACCATGTCAAAATTCATCTTCCGGGCAAACCGAACTATCTTACCGGTATGGACCAACGGCTGTTTCGAGACGATGAGGGTAAATGAATCCCAGCTTCTGAGCATCGCCAGATGGTTATGCGGGTCTTTCATATGGGTTTGTTTCAGACTTTCCAGGGCGGTGCTCCACAGCCGGATGGAATCTGCCGGCGGCAGGAGCAGTTTCCTCGAGATGATGAGAACGCCCGCGTTCGTAAGGTGGTTCAGGTATCCGGCAAATGCGTCCATGGTCAACAGATGTTCCTGCGTCAACGCGGCCGTACCGGGAATGGATGTGCCCCAGTTTTCCAGCTGGATCACATCGTAACGGACATCAGATCGGGCTAAAAACGCCCGGGACGGTTCGTTTGTCACGGGAAGCTGATAATAGCCCCGGATCATCCGGGCGATGCGCCAATCGCTTTCAACGACGGTAATATGCGTTGCACCGGAAATAAGGGCGCAGGGGATGGCAGCCCCGCCGCCATTTTGTACAATCAGAACACGGTCAGGTGCGCCGGCCTGAAGATACCCGGCATAGGAAAGGGTGAATGCCGGAAAATTGCTGGCCTTAATCTGTTCCGGATTGTAGAAGACAAACTGATTATCCGCATCTGTGAAGGCTGCCCACTGATCAGGCAGGCTCCCTGTAAATTTCAGGCTCAATCCCGGTGCAAAACGAATGAACGGGCTTTGAACACAATCAATCCTGCCTTTCAGGCTGGTTGATGTCCCGGTGATCCGGGTATCCGGGAATCTTAACAGCTGGCTCAATGACTTATATGGCGAAGATTTGACGCTCGTGATGGTATCGGGGCCGGAGAAAAATATGAATCCGCTGAAAACGATCAGTGCCACCCATGCAGTCATCATCGCTGCAGAATAGCTTCGTATCCTTCCTTTACCATCGGTAACCGTAGGCACATCGGGTCCGGTGAATGCCAACGGGACCAGAATGACCGGCAGCAGCGATGCCAGGATAATGAGCCGTTCTTCACCGATCAATGGCACAACAGGGAAGGGGATGATGGCGCCTGCTGCTGATCCGGCCATGGTGGTCAGATAGATCAGTCCTGTTTTTTCGGGCAGGGATGCATAGGCAATGGAAATGACCAGCCCGGCAAAGAAAAAGGGAATGGTGAGAATCAGATATGCCGCCAGCAGGTAGAAGGTTTGAACCGGCTCATGAGGCAGCCGGAAATAATCCAGGGGTATGTTGACAAGGCTGATGAAAGCCGCAATGCCGGTTGCCGAATAAAGCAGTATGATAACCCTTAAAGCGATAATTGAAGACAGCTGGGTTTCCCATTTTTTTCGTCTCGTATCCAGGAGACTCAGGAATGTTCCGCTGGCGCCGAATCCGAACAGGGCAATGCTGATAACCATAAAGGATAGATGATTCCACTGCGCGATGGAAAAAATTCGCGTCAGCAGGACTTCAAACGTCAGAGAGGAAAGGGATATGATAAAAGCCGCATATATCAGCATGGGGGCTGCAATTGCAATCTGTTAAGGGTTGTTTGTTATCGGAGGCCTGAGGCCTGAGGCCTGAGGCCTGAAGTCAGAAGTCAGAGATCGGATGTCGGTGCTAAGTTGTCAGCGCCTTCTTTTTTCTTTTTAATTTCTGCCTACTGCCCACTTTATTACCCCCTCATCAGCCATCATTTCCCACCCTCATCCCTTTTTTTTCCTCAGTCCTTTTTTTCAAGGGCCTGTCCGGTCATGGGCACAAACAGGACGCCGGTGATCTGCCTGACGGAATAATCATCATCATGTCGGGTGACCAGCGTCAGATTCTGGTAGCTGAAGGGATTACCCAGGGGCAGAATAAGTCTGCCGTTATTCTTAAGCTGTTTGAGAAGTGGGGGCGGAATGTGATCGATTGCCGCGGTGATCATGATGCAGTCAAACGGAGCAGCGTCTTCCCATCCGAAATAGCCGTCTCCATGGCGGATTTTCACATGGGTTGATTTCATCTGCCGCAGGGTCAAGGTGGCGTTCCGGTAAAGTGCTTCTCTGATTTCGATGGAGTAGACGTCCCTTACGATATTTTCGAGGACAGCCGCCTGATATCCTGAGCCGGTTCCGATTTCAAGAACACGCTCATTTCCGCAAAGCCCCAGACTTTCGGTCATCAGCGCGACAATGTATGGCTGTGAAATGGTCTGGCCGCCTCCGATGGGAAGCGGCGAATCCGAATACGCCTTGTGCGCGAGTTCGTCCGGGACGAACAGATGCCTGGGTACTTCGCTCATGGCCCTTAGAACGTTTATATCCGTAATACCACGGGCGCGGATCTGGCGGCTGACCATATTTTTTCTGGCGTGCCGGAATTCAGGAGAATCCGTAAATTCGAGGGGAAAGCCATATGAACCGAAAAACAAAAGCGTTAAAACAGAAATGATTAACTGTTTCATGACGCAGCTCCCGGCAAGAATGCTTTGTAATGATTAAAGGGGCTCGATCATATCTCTTCGGCCACGTTGTTGCGGCCTCCGTCCCGCCCATTCCCGGCTTTTCCAGCGTGATCCGGGACTTGCAATGTTATGAAATGAAATATGACAGAAAAACGTAATTCCCTGGTCAGGGATAAAGGTCGCAAAGTTTTTAACCACTTTGTTGCGTCGAGGCGTTGTGTGAAAGCGATACCGATTTGTTGTCCAAAAAATACGTAGAATCAATTTTTCTGAAATTGGATACGGCCGGTGGCATCTTATTTACACAGGGTAAGTGCTGCCGGAATCTCGGAATTTCGGGCCCCTTCTTCCGTCCAGGTGAGACGGGTGTTTGAAAGAATAGAAGAGCGCGTGTCAGTCTGTGTTACGCGCGGCCCTTCGTGCTTGCGAAACAGACGGCGTGAAAGTCATCGCAAACAGAGGGCCAGAGTGCCTTTTCGACCGTTTCTGAGATGTCCGACGCGCAACAAAGACAAAAAGGACACCTGCGAAGTCAAGGTGCGATGGATGGGCACTATTTAACCGTAAGAACCGGGCATGGCGCCATGAGAATGACATATTGGGCGGTAGAGCCTAACAGGATCTTTTCCACCTTGGACCGTTTTCGAACCCCGATAATGATTTCGTCTGTTTTATTCTCTCTGGCAAACTGAACAATATCTTCTCCGGGTGACATGCCTCGAATCAGCAGGTGCGTTTTACAGGGGATATTTTCATTTTTAAAAAATTCTTTGACATATTCCAGCTCGTTTTCGGCGGTTATAATTTCTTCAACCTGATATTTGGTGCCTTTTATTCGTGATGTTACCACATCCACAGTAGCGTTGAATGCTCTGGCATGTTGCTGGGCTAAAGACAGGGCGTCTTTTGCCACATTGGAGCCATCGTAGCAAACCATGATTTTCATTTTGATCTCCTTTTATGCAGCAATTTCATTCGGGGCATTTTGACAAAACGGTTTATTGATAATATCAATGTCAGGCTGAATGCTGATAAGCAACTTTACAAACAGTACAGTTGATAACCTTTAATGATTTAACATTGTTTTTTATTATAAAAAAACTTCTTGTCTGTCAAATAAAACCATTCTTCATTCCGGGCTAAATGTGCAGCAAAAAAGGCAGTGTCTGGTTTACACTGCCTTTTTCGTTTTCAGGAAATCATCGGATACATCGATCTTGCAATTATATTTATGTCTATCGGTACATCGGTTAAATCGTAAAAACAGTGTGTAAAATTCAGGATAGTAGCTTTCCGAGTGAAATCCCGTTTCAGGTTAGGTCCTCAAGCAGATAAGGATCACCTGTCGGACTGATAAAGGAGATGTGGCGAGTTCCAGCATGCTCCGGAATCAAACGGCCTGATTAATTGACCGCGTCCTTTAAAGCTTTGCCAGGTATAAATTTTGGAACGAAACGGGAATCGATTTTAATTTCTTCTCCGGTTTGAGGATTTCTTCCGGTTCTGGCTTCCCGTTTGACGGTTTTGAACGTGCCGAATCCGACCAGCGTTACAGGCTCTTTGCTCTTCAATGCATCGGTAATGGCTGAAAGAACACAGTCTACAGCAGCCTGAGCTTCTTTCTTTGTGGATACGATTTTTGCGACTTCGTTGATTAAATCCCCTTTGTTCATATTCCTCCCTTTCTTGTTTACGATTTTTCGATCAACAATTAAATTCATTCTAATTAGTCTTGAGAAAATAATTTCGTTCTGGATTTCTTCATTTGTTGTCTTGGATAGAGCTTTTCGAGTGCAATGCTGCCGCGGCAGTAAACGAAAGCTTGCAATGAAATCCCTCATATCCCGTATGAGGGATATGAAATTGCGGAGCCACACTCAATTGTCGAATACCTGTTTCGATTAAAAACGGTATATATTCCCTTTCATGGGCTATTTCGCTGCAAATGCAAATCGTTTTGTTCTTATCTAATGCAGCTTTAACGATTTTGTCAAGACCTCTTAACACAGAAGGACGGCATGAACGTTAATAATTTGTCACTTTTTAATTCGTTTGATCGACATGCTATCATGTACTGAATGAAATCATTGGTACCCATTGAAACAAAATCCGCTTCTCAGGGCGGTTCATCGATGATGCCCGAAACGGCTGGTATTTCGAGCATCATGCCGTTTTCAGGTTGGCTGAAATGGCGTCATTCATACCGATGAAGTCGTTTGATGTAATCCAGCGCCCCCCTGCTTTGCTTGCCTGAATTCATCCGGAGCCTATATCGGAGGGAACATTGTTTTTAATTGATCTGAACGGGACGCTGCCCGGAGAATTGCCCGGATTTACAGTTCAAAAATATTTTTGTGTCTCTTGCGTGGAGGAAACTCGATAAGCGCTGACATCACAGTGGCAGTGTTATAGGACCAACATGGAAGAAAAGTCAGACCTGGACTGAATCCCCCCCCGTCGGGCCGGGCCATTTCAATATGGAGGGTGGGGCGAGGCGATTCTTCGATGCATTGTCCGAAAGGCTGGGGGAGGAAGGGGTAGAAGGTTGTTTGAAGATATCCTGAACAAATACCGTTCAAACCGAATAAGGCTCTATTTTTTTACCGGCAGGCTGGATCACATTTTTTTAAACGAATGAGGATGCGATCCATCCTGCCGGTCAGTTGCCTATTTTCAAATCAATACAGATTCGGCCTTATTTAGTAGCCTTTAATCTGTTTCGGGAAATAATCCTCGCAGACGCCTTCACGATAAACGTCCAGGGTGGTGCAGTGCAGCGCGCCGTCGAACGGAATTACGTGCTGGTACGGAAGTGGAATAACTTCCATTCCGAGTTTATCCAGCTGTTCGCAGTATGCGGTTTCGTGCGCCTCGACACAGACCGTTTTCGGATCGAATAAGACTCGTCGGTCAGCCGCGGTTTGGGAGCTGTAAAATGAACACATTCCGGATCTTCCTTGAAGTATTTCTCAAAGATCGGTCTCAGATTCAGAAATTCCCAATGCCGGGTACGGCGGGAGGTTGTGGCCTCGATGATGTAGTTATCATGAATCATGTGGTTACGTCGCGGACGTTGTTGACACCGTGATTGTTGAAAGTATTTTTTTTCTACATTTTTCTACATATGACTATAAATAAACAAACTCGTGTTTTTTAATGACAGGGGGAGAGGGCGGAGGCGGGGGAGGGGAGGAGAAACTCTTCTACAAATCGTAAAAAAGTTTCTCCCCTGGGCATTGCCTGCCGCGTCAGGCTAAATAAAGGCTGAGAGTTTTTCAGAATTTTTGTTGCACATTCGGTACCAGCTTCATCTGTTCCAGCCCTTCCAATCTGCTTGAGCCGGTAGGTGACCCCCCTGTTTCCGATTATGTTGACAACGTTTATCATTTCTCAACCTCCAGTCCCATGGAACCATCGGGATAATATCTCTTCCCGTCGCATTGCTGCTTTCATCCGGAGAGACATTTTCATAAATCGTTGCTTCGACGGATTCAAGTCAACTGTGAGGGTATTGAATTGCCGTTAAAATTTAAAATTTTTAAAAGCATGTTTTGCTTTTCTATAATGCAAGGCAAGACAGACGCCAGAAATTTAAGTAAAGACTTATTTTTTATATACTCATTATTTTCAGAAGGTTATATTGGACGTGATTTTCATAGACTTTTAAAATTGAAACACCACGTACTGTAGCGCAAACATTTTTCGGACCTGGTTCTAACTTCGGCCAAATTTATTTTTACAGTGTTGCATCCCGTTCTCGTCATTCCCGCTAAATCGGGAATCTAAAGACCGACCGAACTGAATCCCCGCCTGCGCGGGGATGACGCAATGGCCGATGATAGTTTTTATCTGCAGGCGATTTGATTTTGTTGCCTGTCCAAGCCGATTTGATTTGGAAATGCTTTATATTTTGTCCGGCCAACCAGGGCGGCCAGGTCCTTGACAAAAAATCGCATCATTTCCGCCTGTGCGTTCATTTCTTCGGAGGCTGCGGCCGATTCCTGGGAATTGGCCGCATTCTGATGGGTGACAATGCCTATTTCGTTGACAGCCACGTTAATCTGTTCGACCCCCTGGGCCTGCTCCTGCGATGCGGTCGCAATTTCAGCGATCAGATCCGAGATTTTTTTGGCCGCTTTCGAAACCCTATTGAAGTTGGTACAGGTTTTTGAAAGTATACTTGAGCCATCCCGGATTTCGTTAACTGATCCTTCAATGAGAGCAGCCGTATTTTTGGCCGCATCTGACGCCCGAATCGATAGATTTCTTACTTCATCGGCCACTACCGCAAACCCTGCACCGGCCTCTCCTGCTCGGGCAGCCTCTACTGACGCATTAAGAGACAAAAGATTTGTCTGAAAGGCGATCTCATCGATCGCCCTGATGATTTTCTGGGTTTCTTCACTTCTCCTGGAAATCTCCGTCATAGAGTCTGAAAGTTGTTCCATGGCACTGTTAGTCTCATCGACGATCTGTGACATTTCAAGCATAAGGCTTTTGGTATTAAACGAATTTTCCGCATTCTGTTGAGTCATCGAAGCAATTTCCTCTAATGAAGATGAGGTTTCTTCGATAGACTCTGCCTGTCTCGAGGATCCATCGGCCAACTGCTGGCTGGCGGAGGAAACCTGGCCGGAGGCGGCAGACACTTGATCGGCGTTTTCGATAAGCCCTTCAATTGTTTGTCTTATTGATTTGACATATCGGCTCAAGAAAAAACAAACTAGTGCAATGGTCGCCAGCAAAATTCCAACCTGTATAGATATTAAGACCACATTTATTTTTCGATGCCTGATGATGGACAAATCCGCATAGTTTTTCATGGCATCAAGATAACTAACTATTCCTTTTGAATAAATGCTCTTTTGCTGTTCATATTCTTTTCCAAATAAGACGGATTCGGCTTCTTTCTGATTGCCGTTATTAAGCAGATCAAAAGCCCTGGTTTCCATTTCGATCATCTTTGCGTTGGCGCTGTTTGTTTCTTCGGCTTCTTTGATTTTATATTTTTCCGGAAGCATTCCCAACGCTTCATTTATGGCGTTGTCCAATTGAGGAGCAACCGCATCATATCGATCTTTCCATTTGATTTCGTTTGTAATAACCGCCATTCGAGCCGAACTGGTTAATATTTCATCATAGTTTTTGATATCACCACTTAATTCCAGCATTTTGAAGTATTCTTGCTTGACTTGACTAAAGGTTCTATCCATACTGATAAGATTCAACATCATCGCCGATATCAAGGCTGAAACTGAAATAATAAGTGTGGAAATAAGTGCAATGGACAACTTCGCTTTGGACGTTTTTACCCTTTGATCCGACATGAAACGCGCTCCTTTACCATACGATTAATAAAAAAATTTTTCCGAGTTCAAAAAAGACAAAAATTTCAATCGAAAAAAATATGAAAGTATTTTGAGGTCTGAAATTCGTATCAGATACAGATTTTTTATATATGGTGTGCAGCGAGAATTTTGCGGGGTGGGAGGAAGCGACATGGTAATGCGTAAATTTAATCGTTGATAGTCATCATTCAATGAAATGCATACGAATCCTTAGTCCATTCATTTTCAATCAGATAGACAATAAGCTCAAAAGTGACGCTGTCGACCAAACTACTTGTCCAACCGAGGCCGGTAAGCTTAGCATTTACCGCTTCCGTGCATGTATCTATATCATCACAAAGAATGTTTTGAACATCCAGTATCAATCGCCGAACCTCAATCTGAGTCAAATTCCGACTATATAGTCTCTTGAAAACCAATCCGGCGATATTACAGTTTTTTTTTCTATCAAAATTGTTCATAATCAACAACACAAAAAATATCCAATATGTAATAGCAAAGCCGGCATAAAATAATTGGTGCTGACTATCCAAATCTATTTTTTTCATTTCAAGTTCTTGAGGATCGGCTTTGTTTATAATAAATAAAGCCGATCCTCAAGAATATCAAAAGCCGACTGCAGACAATATCCCGATTTGAATCATCTTTCCACGTTTGTCTGCCGCCTGCATATAAAAAAAAATTCATGCCCGATGGTCACCGCAGCCAAGGCGGCTCTACAGGCATGATTATTTTGCGGTGCCATGTCCACCGCATCTATTCATGGCAAATACGCTTAAAAAATTTTTAACAAATCGTCAAACTGTCCGATATAATCAAAATTATGCTTATTAAAATATGATGGCTATGTAAAAAGTCACAAGACCATCAGAAAACCTCTCTCTTATTTTTTTTAGTCACTGGTATCCATTTTACAGATCTGCATTTACAAATTCAGTATCATTCCAATTTCATCACATTTGAAGTATTTTGGACACTTGCGACACTCCTGCCATACAACCGGGGGCAAATCCTTTCGGGGAACGACTTCAAAGCCCTGAGCCTTAAAAAATTTTTCGGCAAGGGTGAATGCAAACAGCCGCTTTATTCCCAGAGCCAGCGCCTCTTTTTTCATACAATCCACGATACATGCGCCGAGCCCCTGTCCCTGATAGTTTTCGGCAACTGCCAGCGACCTTATTTCAGCCAAGTCGCCCCACATCACATGTAACGCGCCACAACCGATGATCTCTTCCTTAGAATGATCTTCAACGGCATTTTTCGGCCCGAGCCGGGTCAACACTACCACATCCCGGATGTTTTCATATAAATCCTGAGGCCCTCTGGGCAGCATTAAATTTTGCATTACAAAGTTGTTGACCAGTCGAATTATATCCTGAACATCTGAAACACGTCCTTTTCGAATAACCAGAGACTCAGATAGGATGCCGTTCAACACGAATGAGTCTCCTCCAAAAACAGAGCAATTTACCCTTGTTGTTTTTTTGCATTGAATCATCTGACAGCATCATTCATAGTTGTTCATCAAAATGATAAAGAATAAAACGATACAGGTCGTGCATGGTCGTCGTATTCTTTTCAACTTATATTTTCTATATCCCGGAAAATATAAGTTGAAAAAAATACGAAAGAACCATATGAGCGTAATTTTTTACCGGCAGGATGGATCACCCCGTCTCTTGCGAAAAAGGGGAGTGAATCCATCCTGCCGGTCAGTTATCTTTCTTCAAACAAAACCGAAACAGCTATCAGCCGTCAGGCCTGTTGCTTAGAAACCTTTGATCTGGTTCGGGAAGAAATCTTCGTACTCCCCTCTCTTGCCCTTCTCGCCGGTGTCACGCTCGATATCGAGAGTGGTGCAGTGCAGGGCACCGCCGAACGGAATCACCTTCTCGTACGAAATCGGAAGCACTTCCACGCCCAGCTTGTCCAGCTGATCCATGAAAGCGGTTTCGCCGGCTTCCACACACATCACGTTTTTGTCAATGCTGAATGTGTTGACGGAGATCCAGGATTTACCCTCGTACAACCCGGTCAGGTAAATGCTGTTCTTGTGGACGCGGGTCGGCCGTGCGGCCACCACGACTTCCCAGTCGTTCTTTTTGAAGAGCTCGATGAACTTGGAATCAGCCGGGGGCCAATCCGCGTTGATGATGCACAGTCCGGGCCGCGGGGTACACATGTTCACGTCGATGTGCCACGGGTGGAAGTTGGTCGGCTTGTCACTGTTGACCGGCGATTCAAACTTCACCATGTGGAAACGGAATCCGTGCTCGCGGCAGAACCGCTTCAGCCAATTAGCGCCAGCATGGTTGCCGACTGCTGAGGGCTGGTAGAACATGTCTTTACCCATGCTCCAGATGTCAGCGGCGTCCCAGAGAGATTCATGGGGGAATTCCCCGTTTTTCTGCTGGAACTGAGCCGCCAGCAACAGCTCCCGCTGTTCTTCATCAGTTCGGCTCTCCCGGTCGATATAGTAGTTCATATCGTAGTCTTCATCTACCAGCATCGGGAAGGGAGCTGACGTGTGAAACATACTGGCGTCTTCATTGGCGAGCAGGTTGATGTACGGCCGCAGGTTGAACCGCTCGTAAACGCGGGTCCGTCGAACCGTCGGTGCGTCGACAATGATGTGGCCGTGAACCAAGGTTACGTCACGCACATTGTTGACCCCGTGCATGTTATACTGGGCCCAGCCGAGGGGGCTGCTGAACGGTTTGTTCATCATCATCGGCAGAATCGGAATTCTGTCAACGAGAATGTCACGGTCTTCGAGCGTTTTCACGAAAACGTCCATCTGCGCGTTGGCTGCTGCCACCATCTCTTCGGGAAAAGGCATATAATGGGGAAGCTTGCAACCAGGAACATTGTACTGCCAGGCCGGTTCAGGAGCCGGCATGTTGGTTCCTTCCGGTCGGCCGATGATGACCCGCTTCAGCTTCGACCATTCATCCGGGGACCATACTTTGAGAGGCTCTCCCTCCCGCCGGGACACGACCATCTTCTTGATTGCCGGCTGCCCTTGGAGTACTACATCATATTCTTTTTTCGTAACCTTTTTTGACATTACAAATCTCCTTCTTTACCTCTTGTTGTTGTACCCTTTTGTGCATTGTAATTCTTTATGAAAATATAACTCAACACGAATGAGTCTCCTTCAAAAACAGAGCAATTTACCCTTGTTGCTTTTTTGCATTGAATCATTTGACAGCATCATTCATAGTTGTTCATCAAAATGATAAAGAATAAAACGATACAGGTCGTGTATGGTCGTCGTATTTTTTTCAACTTATATTTTCTATATCCCGGAAAATATAAGTTGAAAAAAATACGGAAGAACCATATGAGCGTAATTTTTTACCGGCAGGATGGATCACCCCGTCTCTTGCGAAAAAGGGGAGTGAATCCATCCTGCCGGTCAGTTATCTTTCTTCAAACAAAACCGAAACAGCTATCAGCCGTCAGGCCTGTTGCTTAGAAACCTTTGATCTGGTTCGGGAAGAAATCTTCGTACTCCCCTCTCTTGCCCTTCTCGCCGGTGTCACGCTCGATATCGAGAGTGGTGCAGTGCAGGGCACCGCCGAACGGAATCACCTTCTCGTACGAAATCGGAAGCACTTCCACGCCCAGCTTGTCCAGCTGATCCATGAAAGCGGTTTCGCCGGCTTCCACACACATCACGTTTTTGTCAATGCTGAATGTGTTGACGGAGATCCAGGATTTACCCTCGTACAACCCGGTCAGGTAAATGCTGTTCTTGTGGACGCGGGTCGGCCGTGCGGCCACCACGACTTCCCAGTCGTTCTTTTTGAAGAGCTCGATGAACTTGGAATCAGCCGGGGGCCAATCCGCGTTGATGATGCACAGTCCGGGCCGCGGGGTACACATGTTCACGTCGATGTGCCACGGGTGGAAGTTGGTCGGCTTGTCACTGTTGACCGGCGATTCAAACTTCACCATGTGGAAACGGAATCCGTGCTCGCGGCAGAACCGCTTCAGCCAATTAGCGCCAGCATGGTTGCCGACTGCTGAGGGCTGGTAGAACATGTCTTTACCCATGCTCCAGATGTCAGCGGCGTCCCAGAGAGATTCATGGGGGAATTCCCCGTTTTTCTGCTGGAACTGAGCCGCCAGCAACAGCTCCCGCTGTTCTTCATCAGTTCGGCTCTCCCGGTCGATATAGTAGTTCATATCGTAGTCTTCATCTACCAGCATCGGGAAGGGAGCTGACGTGTGAAACATACTGGCGTCTTCATTGGCGAGCAGGTTGATGTACGGCCGCAGGTTGAACCGCTCGTAAACGCGGGTCCGTCGAACCGTCGGTGCGTCGACAATGATGTGGCCGTGAACCAAGGTTACGTCACGCACATTGTTGACCCCGTGCATGTTATACTGGGCCCAGCCGAGGGGGCTGCTGAACGGTTTGTTCATCATCATCGGCAGAATCGGAATTCTGTCAACGAGAATGTCACGGTCTTCGAGCGTTTTCACGAAAACGTCCATCTGCGCGTTGGCTGCTGCCACCATCTCTTCGGGAAAAGGCATATAATGGGGAAGCTTGCAACCAGGAACATTGTACTGCCAGGCCGGTTCAGGAGCCGGCATGTTGGTTCCTTCCGGTCGGCCGATGATGACCCGCTTCAGCTTCGACCACTCATCCGGGGACCATACTTTGAGAGGCTCTCCCTCTCGCCGGGACACGACCATCTTCTTGATCGCCGGCTGTCCTTGGAGTACTACATCATATTCTTTTTTCGTAACCTTTTTTGACATTACAAATCTCCTTCTTTATCTCTTGTTGTTGTTGCACCCTATTGTGCATTGTAATGCTTTATGAAAATATAAAAAATCAAACCAATTTTTGTTTCTTGACGAATTCTTCCAGCACACCGGCCATATCCGGTCGGCCGATTTCCTGCAGGTTATAGTAAACCCGGGTATTCGGTTTTTTGATCTTGATAATCCGGTTCAAATCAATCGGGGTGCCGATTATCACTGCATCGCACTCGGTGTTGTTGATGGTGGTTTCCAGATCCTTGAGCTGCTCTGCCCCATAGCCCATGGCCGGAAGCAGGGCACCGATGTTGGGATAAATCTTGAAGGTCTCGGCCAATCTGCCGACCGTGTACGGACGCGGGTCTACCAGCTCGGCTGCGCCAAATTTCAGAGCGGCCACCGTACCGGCGCCGATCTTCATCTCGCCGTGGGTCAGGGTAGGACCGTCTTCGACGACCAATACCCTTTTGCCCTTGACCACTGAAGGATCATCGATATCCAGTGTAGAGGCTGCATCGATCACTACGGCTTTCGGTGCTATGGCTGCAATATTCTTTCTCACAGTTTGAATATCGGCGGCATCGGCACTGTCGATCTTGTTGATCACTACGACATCGGACATTCTTAATGTTGCCGTACCCGGGTAATAGGTCAGCTCATGACCCGGACGGTGAGGATCGACTACGGTTACATGCAGATCTGACTGGTAGAACGGGAAGTCATTGTTGCCGCCGTCCCACAGGATTACATCACACCCATCCGGATCTTTTTCAGCTGCGCGGATAATGGCCTCATAGTCCACACCGGAATAAATTACGTTACCGCGAACGACATGGGGTTCATACTCTTCCATTTCTTCCACGGTGCAGTTGTTCTTTTTCAGATCGGATACCTTCGCAAATCGCATCACCTTTTGTTTAACGAGATCGCCATAAGGCATGGGATGACGAATCGCAACCACCTTCAGCCCTTTTTCCATCAGGATTTCGATAACCCGTCGGGATGTCTGACTCTTTCCGCAACCGGTCCGGACTGCACATACGGAAATCACCGGTTTGGTACTCTTGATCTGTGTATCTTTGGGCCCGATCAGATAAAAACTGGCGCCAGCGCCGTTGACCCGTGATGACATGTTCATGACATACTGGTTTTTTACATCACTGTAGGCAAACACACAGTCATCCACGGCGAGCTCTTTGATGAGTTTTTCCAGTTCTTGTTCTGCAAAGATTGGAATTCCGGCCGGATACAGTTTGCCGGCAAGTT
Source organism: Desulfobacterales bacterium (assembly GCA_028704555.1). NCBI lineage: Bacteria > Pseudomonadati > Thermodesulfobacteriota > Desulfobacteria > Desulfobacterales > Desulfobacterales bacterium. The sequence goes on along the minus strand of JAQWFD010000038.1, from coordinate 5,483 downwards.
CCGCCGGATACTTCCGTCCGTCGATGTCCGGAATCTGAGCTGCAGTAAACGCAACGACGTTATACAGCTCGTTATCCCGATAAAAAGTATTGAAATTGTGAAAATCTCTACCGGCTGCGCCGATAATCAGTACGTTTCGTTTTGCCATTACTCTTTTCTCCTTTTTAGATAGCTGTGACAATTTTTCTACAATTTTTAATTACTTAATGATGAGATAACCTCCCGCCAGGGGAAAAAACATCCCGGCTTTTCTGGAGGATCCGGGATGTTTCTCCTCGGGGAATTGCCTGGCGTACCAGACAATAAGGTTGAGCCCTGACGTATGTGGAAATTGTCTATCCTGAATACTACCGTCTATTTGCTGACTTCGGTGCCGGCCTTACCTGCAACGGCCAGTTCGATGTCGCTTAACTTACAAATGACGCCTTTTTTCCCGGTTCCCTTGACAAAGTTTGTCACCGCTTCGACTTTCGGTCCCATGGAACCTGGCGGGAAATGACCCTCCGCCGTATAACGGTTCATGTCGGCCAGTGAAACCTTTTTTAAAATTTGCTGTTGGGGTTTGCCCCAGTAAATAGCGGCCCCTTCGATGTCAGAGGCGATGATGAATTTATCTGCATTAATCTGCTCGGCCAGTTTGGAACTAGCCAGATCCTTGTCGATCACCGCATCCACGCCGCTGAACTTTCTGCCTTCGCGAATAACCGGTATTCCGCCACCGCCGCAGCAGATTACGATAAAATCCATATCCAGAAGCTTTTTAATCTCCCGATGCTCCACGATGGTCACCGGCTTGGGAGAGGCCACCACGCGGCGAGGGCCCTTATCAGTCTGGACCATCCTATAAGGCAGCTTGGCGGCCTCTTCCTCGGTGTAAAACGGCCCGATGGGTTTGGTGGGATTCTGGAACAGAGGATCGTTTTTATCCACGACCGTATAGGTGAGAAGGGTGCAGAAAAACCGATCCGAGATGCCTTCTTCCATCAGCGCCGAATCCAGAGTCGATTCGATCATATAACCAATCTGGCCCTGGCTCTGGGCGCCGATCACTTCCAGCGGCATCTTCGGCACTTCGCTACAGCTTTCCTGCTGTAAAAGGAGGTTGCCCACCTGAGGACCGTTTCCGTGGGTGATGACAATGCTGTATTCTTTTGACAGCCGAGCGATCACCTGCATCGGCAGTTTCAGGTTTTCGAACTGCTGCTCAGCGGATCCGGACTGTCCTTTTTGAATCAGGGCATTGCCGCCAAGCGCTATGAGTAATATGGGTTTGGTAGACATGTATTTTTTAACTCCTGTAATATGAACCGCCCCGGAAGGGGGTTGTGGACCACTTCGTTTAAGAATTGGTCCTTCGGGCCTTAAGGATCGCCCTGTCAAGACTTAAGACCCAATGTTTGTTTTCACCAGCCATCAGGCGCTGTTGTTTTTCAGCTGCCCAGCGTGGCTACCATGACGGCCTTGATCGTGTGGATGCGGTTTTCGGCTTCGTCAAACACGATAGCCGCTTCGGACTCAAACACCTCTTCGGTCACTTCCATGCCATCCATCCCGAATTTCTGATAAATTTCTTCGCCGATGATGGTCTGACGGTTATGAAAAGCCGGCAGGCAGTGCATGTATTTGACGTCTTTATTTCCGGTCAGTTCCATGGCCCGCTGGTTGACCTGGTAAGGCTTGAGCAGTTCGATCCGCTGCTTCCAAACATCGTCCGGCTCTCCCATGGATACCCAGACATCCGAGTAGAGAAAGTCACACCCCTTGACGCCTTCCTCAACATCGTCGGTCACCGTGATTTTCGCGCCGGTCTTTTTGGCGATATCGGTTGCTGTTGCAACCAGATTCGCATTGGTCTGAACCCCTTTGGGTGCCACGGATCGAAAGTCCATACCCATCTTGGCAGCTCCGATTAAAAGAGAATTTCCCATGTTGTTTCGCGCATCGCCCATGTAGGCGAATTTGACCTGGCTCAGGGGTTTATCGGAATATTCCATCATGGTCAGAAAATCGGCCAGCACCTGTGTGGGGTGATATTCATTGGTCAGACCGTTCCAGACCGGTACGCCGGCATATCGTGCCAGTTCTTCTACGATGCTCTGGCCGAATCCACGGTATTCGATGCCGTCATACATTTGACCCAACACCCGGGCCGTGTCTTTCATGGATTCTTTTTTTCCAATCTGAGAGCCGGTGGGTCCCAGATAGGTAACCTTCGCGCCCTGATCATAGGCGGCCACTTCAAAAGCGCAACGGGTACGGGTGGAAGCCTTTTCAAAAATCAGTGCGATATTTTTACCGCTCAGTCGGGGCTGCTCAATCCCGGCATACTTTGCTTTTTTCAGATCCAAAGATAAATTCAGCAGAAATTTAATTTCTTTAGGAGTAAAATCCAGAAGTTTTAAAAAATGTCGGTTTCTTAGGTTAAATGCCATCCTTCCCTCCTCAGATGGTGCAGTACTTCAGTTAGTTTAGAAAAAAGGTTAATGTTGCAAGCTGTTTTTTTGTTCATCTATACTGTCTTTACAAGCAAAACAAATGCCAGAACAAAAAAACTGATGAAAAAATTTTATTATAACATTATTTAAGATAGTTATATATTGAGTAGCGCCGGGGTTCAGTCGAATGACGAAAGGTATGTATGTAGCATTGCTACAGTTATGTGTTGCAACAATTTTGTGCTGAGCAACTAAATTTTTTTCGAATGGCTTTGCGCCACGGATCCGATACCACTGTTTTTCCACGGCATGAGATATTTTGTTCTAAAAACCCCCCGAAGTTTTTTCTGAAGGGCGTCGCTCGGTGATATAAACATGAGGCAGGCTGCCATCATTCTATTTTCCGGACGCATAAAGATTGCAATAGCCGCGGTCATATTTTTTTGAGAATCAATCCATAAATACGACTTTTAAAGGGTGACTTATAATGATGAATGATAATTTAATTATTCGTTAACCTTAAAGGCTGTTTTTATATGGAAACTAACGAACGTTGTACATCGATTCATGCAGCGGAGGGGAAGCCTGAGGAGGGGGGGGGGCAATCTCTGTTCGGTCTGCTAATATTGTAGGCCTGGCACCTTCGATACATGGTCCAGCGACTGATCCCCAGCAGCCGCGCCGCCTTTGAAATATTCCAATCTGTCTGTTGCAGGGCCTTCATGACCTGCTCAAGGTCATTATCACCGCGTTTTTCGCAAGATTTGTTTTCGGCGCCGACATAATTTCTGATTTCAGATGGAATATGCTCGATTTCAATCGTCTGATTCTGGCAAAATACAAAGGCTCTTTCGATGACGTGTTCCAATTCGCGGATATTTCCCGGCCAGGAATAGTTCATAAAGGCCTTCAACACCTCATTCGATACGCCTGAAATGTTTTTTTTGTAACTTTTGTTAAAAATGTTGAAAAAATGTTTTATCAGCAGTGGTATATCATCATACCGTTCGCACAATGGCGGAAGTTCGATTTCAAACACGTTGAGTCGAAAGTAAAGATCCTCACGAAACAGCCCCTTTTTTACGAGTTCCTTCATGTTACGGTTGGTCGATGTGACGACTCGTACGTTCACCTTCCTCGGTTTTGATTCCCCGACCCGCTCAAACTCCCTTTCCTGCAACACCCTTAACAGTTTTACCTGTAGCTGTTGGGAGATATCGCCGATTTCATCCAGCAGAATCGTACCACCTTCAGCTGCCTCAAAACGACCGATTTTATCTCTGTCGGCACCGGTAAAAGCCCCTTTGACATGTCCGAACAGCTCGCTTTCCAGAAGATTTTCAGAAAGGGCCGAACAATTGACGGTTACATACGGTCCGTTTGCTCTGGCACCGGCATAGTGCAGGGCTTTGGCGATCAGCTCCTTTCCCGTACCGCTTCCGCCCGAAATCATAACTGTCGTGCCATGATCGGCCAGCATCTCTAAGAGGTTATAAATTTTCTGCATTTTTTCACTTTTTCCGATGATGTTGTGAAAATGGTCTCGTCCCTTCAATTCCTTCTCGAGATAAACAATCCGGGTAATATCACGGATAACCATGACAGCCCCAGAGAACAGGCCGGATTTGTTCAACAACGGGGAGCAGGTGACCTTGGTAACCAGTTGCTTCTTGCCGCGGTGCCCGCATTCGATCTGGCAATCCCGTATGGTTTTCCGGGTTTTTAAGGTTTTTCGCAAAACTTCAACACACGACTGATTGCATTCATTTGCGCAATCGGTAAATGGTCGATCGCTAATGGTCTTGATCCCGCAGATAAGTTCAACGGCCTTGTTTGCCTCAATCACGTTCATTTCGGCATCCACCGTGACAATGCCGTCCTGAACACTGCTGAAAATAGACTCCAGACGGCTGCGATGTTTCTCCAGATCCTCTTCATACATCTTGTTTTCAATTGCCTTGGTTATGATTTGAGCTGCAGTGGACAGGATATGCAAATCCTCATCTATCCATTGCCGGTTATATCGACATTCATCAAATCCCATAAAGCCGTAAAAATCTTTTTTAATAAACAGCGGGACGTTTAAAGTGGATTTGATTTTTCCGGCTATCATTCTATCCCTGAATTGAGCTCCGGGGCAATTCAGGGCATTTTTCAAATTAATAATCCGGCCTTCCTTCATCTGCTGCATGCCCCATGGAATGGTGATTGTCAGCTCATCAAGGGCTTTTAGTGTCAACACTCCCTTCGCAGCCCATTCGCAAATACAAGAAAACGTATCAGACATGGTTTGGTGTGTAAAAATAAAGATGCGACTTACATCTAAAATGCTTCCCATGCGTTTCAGAGATGAATCCAAAAAAACCTGCAGATTATCGAACAACACTGCCTGCTCCGATATGGCGGCTATCATCATTTCAAAGGCAATTCGTTTTTCAAGTTTTTTTTCAGTCTGCATTTTTTTATCCTTTCTCTAAGTACCAGCTTGAAGTCATTAAATGTCCATTCAGAAAACAGGATAGTTTTTTAAGGTTCAAAGAACGCAGAAGATTTTAACCGAGGGAAAACACGGATTATTTTGAGGATTAAAACCATAGCCTGATGCATAAATCGAGAAAAATAGACACGATATTGTTCTGGCAGGCTTTTTCTCTGCTTTAGGCTGTTTACCATTTTCACGCCCTTTATCCAAAAGAATACTGGTAAATATTGTACCAGTATATGGGATATTATGTCAATGCGTTGACATAAAAATTGTTGGACGAAGCCGCTATTGCGGCGGAAAAAAAATCAAAAATAGTGTGTAACTCCTATAATCGATACCTTTCGATTTACACCACCTCAGGTGACAGCTATGACGAGGCGTTTTTGGCAGGATTATTTGAAATTACGGGGTTGGTCATAAGTGCGGCCATATAGTCCCAGCGTAGTTTTGCTTAATATCAAAATGGATGAGAAAAATAGGTAGACAAAAATAGCCCGATCTGAGAATAGAGATTTTGCCAAAAAACTATTCAATGAGAGGAACTACACTCAACCAGACCGGGC